>CALMCD010000330.1 GCA_937863075.1 uncultured Rhodoferax sp.
CCCGCGCGGAACGGGTTGATACCAATAGGTTTTTCCGGCGGCGTAGGCGGTAGTGTGGGTTTTGTGCTGGCTAATCCACATCCAACACCAACGGCGTTTTCTTCCAAGCCGCAACCTCTTCGCGCAGCAGGTGGGCGGATTGGGGGAAGGCGTGATCCCAGCCCGTGCGCCAACGCAGTTGCAGGGTTTGGGGATTGGGGCGCTGGATGCTTAAACCTTCAATATCCGGTTCACGGCGGGCATGGCAGAAAATCACCGCCAGACGCAAAACCATGAGCTGTGCCATGAGCTGCGGGTCGGCATCGGGCAATTCTGCGCCCACTTTGCGCAGTTTACCTTTATGCCCCAACACCAATAGGCTTAAACGGTGCATTTCGGAGAGCGAAAAACCCATTGCATCGGCATGATCCAAAATATACGCGCCGTGCTTGTGGTAATCCGAATGCGAGATACGCATCCCCATTTCATGCAACTGCGCTGCCCATAGCACTTCACGCAGGGCGCTACCACGCTCACGCCCCCATAGCTTCCATAATGTGCTGGCGACGCGGGCAATTCGTTCGCTGTGGGCGGTATCGACACCGAATTTTTCTGCCAACCGTGTCACGGTTTTGCCGCGTAAATCGTCGCCTACATGCTGCACGCCGCCTACCATGCCCATGACATCGCAAATCAGCCCATGCCGCAAACCGCCGCTGGCTTGGTGCAGGGTGTCGATTTTCAGCAAATCAAACAATGCCCGCACAATGCTCAATCCGCCGCCAATAATCGCTTTGCGGTCTTCGCGCATTCCGGCGATTTTGAGTTTGTCCACACTCTGCGCGGCAAGGAGCTTTTCGTACAACCAATCCAAACCCGCGCGGTCGATAAAACCCACGGGGAAACCATTGGCAATCAACACATCCGAAATCGCGCCCACCGTGCCGGCGCTACCATAGGCAATCGACCACTGTTCCGGTGCATAGGCTTCGAGCGCCTCTTCAAGCACCGCTTGGGCGGCGATTTCCGCTATCGAAAACGCTTTTTTGTTGAATTGCCCGTGCGAGAAATACCGCACCGACCACGCGATACTGCCCACTTGGAACGATTCCATCACCAGCGGCTTCATACCCTGCCCGAGAATCAATTCCGTGGAACGTCCACCAATATCCACCACCAGCCGCTTATCGTGCGAGGGTGGCAGCATGTGCGCCACGCCTTGGTAAATCAAACGTGCTTCTTCTCGCCCTGAAATCACGTTGATAGGAAAGCCCAAAATGGCATTACCGCGTTGCAAAAAGTCCTCGCGGTTACGGGCTTCGCGCAGGGTTTGGGTGGCAACGGCGCGAACTTCGTGCGGAGCAAAGCCCGCTAGACGTTCGCCAAACCGCGCTAAACAATCCCATCCGGCTTGCATGGCTGCGGGGGTGAGGTTGCGATTTTCATCCAACCCCCCGCCTTGGCGCACCGTTTCTTTCAGGTATTCGGTACGTTGGAATACCCCATGCTCTACGCGCCCAATTTCGAGGCGAAAGCTATTTGAGCCTAAATCGACGGCGGCCAAGCGTTTTCCCATCATGCTACGACTTTCTGATTTTGTAATGGTGGTTAAAAACCTTTGAGCATAGCATTGGCGTGTACTGTAATTCCGGCGACATTAGGGCGAAATTCAGACGAGTCCCGTGAACCGTGCGTGTTCCACCATCAAACAGCGGTTCTGCACCACCCACAGCCCAGCCTCTTGCGCCCGCTGCATGGCTTCATCGTGCCAAATGCCTATTTGCAACCAGATGGCGCGGGCGTTGAGGGCGATGGCTTCTTCCACAATCGGCGGCACGTCTTCGCTATTGCGAAAGACATTGACCAGCTCAATACGGTGATGCCGCGCCGCCTCGGTGAGGCTGGGATAAGCCGTTTCACCCAAAATTTCACGGGCATTGGGGTTGATCGGAATAATTTTCCAACCCTGCCCCTGCATGTATTCGGTCACCCGAAAGCTATCCCGATGCGGTTTTGGCGAAAGTCCTACAACCGCTACGGTGCGGCAGTGTTGGAGGATGGA
>CALMCD010000331.1 GCA_937863075.1 uncultured Rhodoferax sp.
GCCACAAACAGTGCTAGTGAGTAAAGAGGAGTTAAGTCGGTATTAAACTGACTTTTTCATCTTTATGCCTTTTCCCACTTCACTCCGCCGTGTGTATATCGACAGCAGCGTGTGGATTGCCGTCTTGACTAATGAACCCAGTTCGGAGACGCTCACGCAATGGTTAGCCACTGAAAATGGGCAATTGATGACTTCATTCTGGACACAAACGGAATTAGCCAGCGCATTGGGAATTAAAGCCCGTCGGAAAGAGCTAACGCAAGAGCAAGTGACGCACATATTGCAAGAGTTTTTCGTATGGGTGCAAGATGATGTAGAAATGTTACCCGCTAATGAGGCAGACTTTGCGCTAGCCACCCATTTGTGTGCCCGAATCGAATCTGGCATACGTGCGGGCGATGCTTTACATCTTGCTATTGCCCATCACCACGGAGCAACCCACATTGCTTCTCTGGACTTGAACATGAACCGAAACGCTGTTCCACTGGGTTTGCAGCTTTTTGACAGATATTCAAAAATTTTATGACTACCAAAAACCTCCTCGTAGAACTCTTCGTTGAAGAACTTCCACCCAAAGCGTTGAAAAAACTGGGCGATGCGTTTGCTACGCAGTTAAGCGACCAGCTTCGCGCACTGGGTTTGATTAACGGCGATTCCGTCACCACCGCCTACGCCTCCCCCCGCCGCTTGGCTGCGCACATCAGCCATGTGTACCTGAAAGCAGCCGATAAAGCGGTGCAGCAAAAATTGATGCCCGTTTCCGTCGGTTTGGATGCCAGTGGCAACCCAACCCCCGCTTTGTTGAAAAAATTGCACGCACTGGGTGTCGATACCTCGAACCCCGCTGCTACGGTGGCCAGCCTGAAGCGTGCGCAAGACGGTAAAGCAGAAGCACTGTTTTACGATAGTCTAGTCACGGGTGCGACTTTGGATACGGGGCTGCAAAAAGCACTGGAAGAAACGCTAGCCAAGCTCCCCATCCCCAAAGTGATGAGCTACCAGCTTCATACCCAGTGCGCATTGCCCGGGTGGAGCAGCGTACATTTTGTGCGCCCCGCACACAGCATCATCGCGCTGCATGGCAGTACCGTGGTTCCGGTGCAGGTGTTGGGCTTGAGCGCAGGTCATACCACACAGGGGCATCGTTTTGAAGCGGCGGTATCACCCGTCACGATTGCCGATGCCGATAGCTATGCCGAAACCTTGGCGCGTGATGGCGCAGTGATCGCCTCGTTCGCCGAACGCCGTGCCGAAATCGTGCGCCAACTCGCGGCGGCTGCTGAAAAAGTCGGGGGTGGTTGCCGCCCGATTGAAGACGATGCCTTGTTGGATGAAGTCACCGCCTTGGTCGAACGCCCCCATGTCGTGATCTGCGAATTTGAAAAAGAATTTCTGGGTGTGCCGCAGGAATGCCTGATTTTGACCATGAAGGCCAATCAGAAATACTTCCCGCTCTTAAACGCTGCCGGCAAATTAACCCACCAATTTTTGGTCGTCAGCAATATCCGCCCCGAAGACACCAGCGCGGTGGTGGGTGGTAATGAGCGCGTGGTGCGCCCCCGTTTGAGCGATGCCAAATTCTTCTTCGACCAAGACCGCAAGAAAACCTTGGCTTCGCGCGTGGAAGGATTGTCCCGCGTGGTGTACCACAACAAACTCGGCACACAAGGCGAACGCACCCAGCGCGTCGTGGCGATTGGCGCAGCGATTGTGGAGCAAATTCGCCATGCCATTACGCCTTACACCGTTCATGCCAAGGAAGAAATGGACGTATTGGCCAGCAAAGTGCAGCAAGCCGCCACGCTGGCAAAAACCGATTTACTGACCGATATGGTGGGCGAGTTTCCCGAGCTGCAAGGCATTATGGGCGGCTACTATGCCCGTCACGACGGGCTGCGTGAGGGTGTTGCCATCGCTATTGAAGACCATTACAAACCCCGTTTTGCGGGTGATGTGTTGCCACGTAACCACACCGGAACCATTGTTGCGCTGGCGGATAAGCTGGAAACGCTGGTCGGCATGTTTGGCATCGGCAACTTGCCAACGGGCGACAAAGACCCGTTTGCGCTGCGTCGCCATGCGCTGGGCGTGATTCGGATTTTGATGGAAGCCGATTTCTCCATCAACCTCGACACCATGATCGGTAATGCCGCCCACGCCTTTGACCCGCTTTTGGTGAATTGGAGCGATGCCGAACAAGCCACCTTCGATGCAGGCCCCGCCAAGCTGCTGGATTTCATTTACGACCGTCTGGCAGGTGCGTTGCGTGAGCAAGGCTACAGTGCGCAGGAAGTGGACGCGGTATTGGCATTGCGTCCGCAACGTTTGGGCGATATTCCCAAGCGGCTGGAAGCGGTACGTGCCTTTGCCGCCCTGCCCGAAGCGCCCGCTTTGGCTGCGGCGAACAAGCGTATCGGCAATATCTTGAAAAAAGCGCCCGAGGTGGATGCCCACGTCAGCGAAATTTTGTTGCAAGAACCCGCCGAGAAAGCCCTGTTTGCAGTCATGCAAGAACTCGCCCCCAAAGCCGAGGCGCAACGCAATGCGGGTGACTACACGGGCTCCTTGCAAACTTTGGCGGCCTTGCGCACTCCGGTGGATGCGTTCTTTGACGATGTGATGGTGAATGCCGAGGAAATGGATTTACGCTTGAATCGCCAAGGCCTGCTGAAAACCCTGCACATCGCCATGAACCGTTTGGCGGATTTGTCGCGGTTGGCCAGCTAAATCATTGAAAAGAGTTCCACATGGTTCAGGTTCACACCGTCAAACTTATCATTCTCGATCGTGATGGCACGATTAACGAGGATAGCGCCCAATTCATCAAATCACCCGCCGAATGGCGACCTCTGCCCGGTGCGCTGGAAGCCATCGCCCGCCTGAACCATGCCGGTTGGCATGTGGTGGTTGCCAGCAACCAATCGGGATTGGGGCGCGGTTTGTTTGATGTGGCGACCCTGAATGCCATGCACAACAAGATGCACACCATGTTAGCCGCTGTGGGTGGGCGGATTGATGCCATTTTCTACTGCCCGCATGGGCCTGAAGAATCTTGCACCTGCCGCAAACCCGCTTCGGGCTTATTTGAACAAATCCGCGAACGCTATGGCATGAGTCTGGAAGGTATTCCTACCGTGGGTGATTCGTTGCGTGATTTGGTGGCAGGGGTTGCCGTGGGCTGTGAACCGCACTTGGTGCTAACGGGTAAGGCGTTTTCTTTGCGCGGCAAGCCGTTGCCGAAGGAGTATCCACCCCAAACCCTCGTGCATCAGGATTTATCTGCCTTTGCGGATTACTTGATTGCCCACCAAGAAAAATAATTTTCACATTCGCCGCACAATTCCTTTCAAGGTGCTATTTCTTTGTTACAATGCGATTCCGTTGGTGATATAGCTCAGTTGGTTAGAGCGCAGCATTCATAATGCTGATGTCGGTGGTTCAAATCCACCTATCACCACCAAAATATCGAAAAAGCCTCAAGCATTTGCTTGGGGCTTTTTTTTGCCTTACGATGCTTACTTCTCAGTAACTTTTAGGGCGCTTCCATGCAATACCCCATCCCTTCCCGTTCTTCTCGATTCCTCTGCACCGCTGTGGCGGTCGCTTCCAGCGTCGCGGTCAATGCTGGAGCGCAAACGGCATCGGAACAGCGCAGCACATTGGCCGATCAACAAGAAGTGGCCGTCACCATCTACAACGAAAATTTGGCACTCATCAAAGATCAGCGCAAATTGCAGTTGAAAACCGGTTCCAACGCACTGGCGTTTCGGGATGTGAGCGCACGGATGCGCCCAGAAACCGCCTTGCTGCGCAGTGTGTCCGCTCCGGGTAGCCTCTCGGTGTGGGAGCAAAATTTTGATTTCGATTTACTCACCCCGCAAAAACTCCTCGAAAAATACGTGGGGCAGCGCGTGAACGTGATTCGCACCAATCCCGCTACAGGCGTGGAAACGACCGAATCGGCGCAGGTTTTATCCGCCAACAACGGCGCGGTGCTGCAAATCGGTTCGCGCATTGAAACCGGCATTCCGGGGCGTATTGTGTATGGCGATGTACCCGCTAATTTGCGTGACCGCCCCACGCTGGTGATGTCGATTAACAATACGGGCGCGGTTCAGCAAGAAGTCGAACTCAGTTATTTGACCAGCGGTTTGGCATGGAAGGCCGATTACGTGGTGGAACTGAATGCCAATGATGATTTGCTGGATATTTCCGGCTGGGTCACGCTCACCAACACCAGCGGCGCGAGTTACCGCAATGCCAAATTGCAACTGGTGGCGGGCGATGTGAATCAGGTTGTTCCTGATCGCGCCAGACCCATGGTGCGTGCCGTTGCCGCCCCCGCTCCAATGGCGATGGCAAAAGCCGAAATGGTCGAAGAATCGCTATTTGAATACCACCTCTACACCCTGAACCGTCCTACAACGATTGCGGAAAATCAAACCAAACAAGTCGCACTGTTGTCGGGTAGCGGCGTGCCGGTGCGCAAAGAGATGTTGCTACGCGGCAGCGAATACTATTACCAAAGCAGTTATGGCGATTTGGGGCAAAAGCTCAAGGTCGGTGTGTTTGTGGAATTTGATAACAAAGAAAGTTCTCGCCTTGGAATGCCGTTACCCAAAGGCGTGGTGCGTGTCTACAAAAAAGACCGGTCGGGTAACGCCCAGTTTATTGGCGAAGACCGTATCGACCATACCCCGAAAAACGAAAAAGTCCGCCTGAAACTGGGTGATGCGTTTGATGTGACGGCTGATAAAAAGCAAACTGAGTTTAAGAAGCTCGGGGGTTGGGGTAAATACAACTACAGCTACGAAAGCGCCTACGAACTCGTGTTGAAAAATGCCAAAAAAGAAGCGGTGATCGTGACCGTGCAAGAACCAATGCCCGGCGATTGGCAAATCGTGAACGAAAGCCACCCCTCCACCAAAGGGGCCAGCAATACCGCTGTGTGGAAAATCAGCGTACCAGCGGAAGGCAATACCAAACTCACTTACCGCAGTGTGGTGCGCTTCTGAATTCTTGGCTAATCTCGCACAGCGCGGTGATCCATTCGGGATCATCATTCATGCAGGGGATGTAGTGAAATTCTTGTCCACCTGCGTGCAAGAAGGCTTCGCGGGCTTCCATATTGATTTCTTCGAGCGTTTCCAAGCAATCGCTCACGAAACCGGGGCATAGCACATCCACACGCTTCACGCCACTTTTTCCCATTTCGATTAACGTGGGTTCGGTGTAGGGTTCTAGCCATTTGGCGCGTCCGAGGCGGGATTGGAAACTGACGCGGTATTGTTCTTTTTGCAGTCCCAATTTATCTGCCAGCAAACGGGCGGTTTCTTGGCAATGGTCGGCATAGGGGTCACCCAGTTCGACATTGCGGGCGGGAATGCCGTGAAAGCTCATCAACAACTGATCGCCACGCCCGTTTTGCATCCAATAGCGTTTGATGCGCGAAGCCAACGCCGCAATATACGCGGGATGATCGTGGTACTGGTTGATGAATCGAAATTCAGGAATCACCCGCTGGCGTTGCGACCACGTATAAATGGCATCGAACACGCTGGCAACCGTAGTCGCGCTGTACTGCGGATACGCGGTCACCACCAAAATATGCTGAATACCTTGCGCTTTGATGGCATCCAACTGCGAGGGAATCGACGGATTACCGTACCGCATCGCCGGAAACACCTTGGTATTTTGCCCGCGCTGCGCCAACCAGCCTTGCAGCATGAGGGCTTGTTTGTGCGTCCACACTGCGAGCGGTGAGCCTTCTTTCGTCCACACACTGGCATATTTGGCAGCGGATTGGGCGGGACGGGTACGCAGAATCACACCGTGCAAAATCAACCACCAAATGGGTCTGGGGATTTCGACCACACGATGGTCGCCCAAAAATTCTGCCAAGTAACGCCGTACCGCTGAAGTAGTAGGTGCATCGGGCGTACCCAAATTGCAAAAAATGATAGCACTTTGTGCAGATGGGCCGCTCTTAGGAGCCGTTTTTATGGAAGGTTCTGGTGCAAAACGCATAAGGGTTTGGAATCAAGGTTTGAAAACGAGAACGGAACGGGTGTTCTTTTTAACATCCTCCCTGCTTAAATGCTGGGGTACGTATTGTTCTTGGGCAAAAAGTAGGGCTTGATCGGCATAGTGGGCATCCATGAACACACCGCTTTGTCCGACGGGGTTGATGCCAATCGCTTTTTCAGGGCTGGCGAAATCAATAATGCGACGGGTCGATGGCCCCGACTTCACCGGCCAAGGCGCAGCACCCCAATGGATATTGAGGTTATTGGGTGTTTCCCGCCCGCCGGCTACCTCGAAGGGGCCGACATTAAAAATTTTATCCAGCGGCTTTTGCATTCCCAGCGGATGGACGTGGGTCAAGGTATGGGCGCTTCCCCATTTCCAATCTTTGGGGTCTCGGCCGTAGAGCGATTCCAGATGGTTCAAGGTTTTAGTCCACGCCACACGCAAGGTATGTTGATAGCGATCGTTCCACCAAGGGGACTGGCTATCGGCAATCAAGCGCGGGAGGGCGTGGTCAATAGAGAAGGTGCGCAGCAGGGTTTTGAAGCCTTCTTCGCCCAACTCGTCCGCCATCGCTGCGTGCAAAATTTCATAAAGCAGTTGCTGGAAAACGACCGCCGGCATACTGTCGCGGGGGTAATCGCCCTGCCACTTTTGCAAGGCTTGAATGATGCTCTTCTCACGCTCACCGGTGGCGATTAACGCGAGCGAGGGCAAAATTTCTTCCAAAATACGGGCGGCATAGCCGGTTCCGCTGTCCAGTTGCAGGGCGCGGGTTTTGGCGGTATCCCATTTTTGCGCCGGATCACGCAGGGTGGCATCAATGCGCAACGCACGGTCGGGGATGGTGTAATAACCCGGTATCGACAGCCCGTTGGTATAAGGCGGCTGGTGGTTGGCGGAGACGATATAACCCCGATCTGGATTTTCTTCCTGCGGGTTTTGGTTGAAGGGGTGAAACCCCAGTTTATCGGCTTCGTGCGTGCTACCGTCGAGAACAAAATGGGGCTTCACCCCTTCAGGCCGAATCGGGAGCTTGGCTGCTGCCCACCATGCAATATCACCTTCCGTATTCGCCCACACGATATTGAGTCCGGGAGCGTGGATTTTCTCGGCAGCCGCACGCCCTTTATCGCGGGTATTGGCGCGATTGAGTTCATAAAAGGCCTGCAATACGGGATTTTCTGTTTCCAAAAACGCCCACCACAGCGCGGTAACGGGCTTTTCTTTCACGATAGGGCCGTGCGGGGAACGGTAAACCGTGAGCTTCACGTCCTCTTTGCCCTTCACCTTAATGGTTTCTTGACGGCTTTTCAACGCCACCCATTCGCCTTTGATCTGAACTTTTTGGGGGTGGGCGGCATCGGTTTTTTCGGCGATTAAATCCATGTCGTCGTTTTCAAACATGGTCAAACTCCAGCCGAATTCTTGGTTGTGTCCCAGCAGCGCCATCGGGTTCAGTGCCTGAAAATGACCGTATAGATCAAAATCCGGCGTGGTCAAATGCGCTTCGTACCAAATGGAGGGCGCAGCAAAAGCGATATGCGGATCACCCGCCAGCAAAGGCTTCCCACTGGCGGTGCGTTGACCGGCGACCACCCACGCATTGCTCCCCTCCACCAAGGGGATACCCAGATTGCCCAAAACCGTCGCCACATCGGGCAGAAACGGGTGCGAAAGTTGGCTGTAACGCTTGGTGATTTCTACGTTGTACCACAGGTCTTTTTCCATCCCCATATTGAGAAGCTGGCGTGTGGCATCGGACTGGGTGGTATCAAAAATCTCCAAATACCGCACCCCCAGCGTATCGCGGATGGTGGTCAAAATCGGGTCGGTGCGCAATGCCATGCCGAAGCTATAGGCCAAATAGCCCGTAATCGCAAACGTATCCTGCGAAGTAAACGGACGTTGGGGGATGCCCAATACATCAAACTCCAACGGCGGCGGATTCGTGGCTTGAAAGTGATTCACCCCATCCAAATACGCCAACAATGCTTGGGTGGCGGGCTGGTTGTTATCGAGGCGCGATGCCATTTCAATGGCACGGGTATGCAGCCCCAGCGTGCGAAATAATTGATCGGTTTCGAGTAATTTTTCGCCCAAAATTTCCGACAACTCGCCACGCGCCAAACGGCGAGCGATTTCCATTTGAAATAAGCGATCCTGCGCATGGACATAGCCCAAAGCGCGGTACATATCGATTTCGTTGTGCGCTTGAATATGCGGCACACCGCGCTCGTCGTAAGACACGGTGACGGGTGCGCTCAGTTGTGGGATGCGGATTTCACCCCCCCGTTGCGGCGATCGGCTGTACCAATACCACGTAGCGAACGCAGCCCCCCCCACAAGGGTCACCAGCAGCACCGCGAGAATCACTTTGAAAAATTTGGGCATGGGTAGTAAGGATAAGTTTTTATTCCACGCTCACATTCGGCACAAAGCCGTGCTGTTTAAGCAGGGCGTGCTGGCGAGCGCGGGTTAAATCGTGGGTGATCATTTCCTCGCACATGGTTTGCGCGGAGATTTCAGGAACCCAACCGAGTTCATTTTTGGCTTTAGTCGGGTCGCCCAAGAGTGTTTCCACTTCCGTGGGGCGGAAATAACGCGGATCAACCCGCAGAATGGTTTGCCCAATCGACACGGCAGGCGCTTTATCGCCTTCAATGCCGACCACCACCGCGTGTTCCGCCACGCCTTGACCGTGAAATTCCAGCGTTACACCCAAGGCGGCTGCGCTCCAGCGGACAAAATCCCGCACACTGTATTGGGTTCCGGTGGCAATCACAAAATCTTGCGGCTTTGCTTGTTGCAGCATCAGCCATTGCATCCGCACATAATCTTTGGCGTGACCCCAGTCGCGCAACGCATCCATATTGCCGAGGTACAGGCAATTTTCCAGCCCCAGCGCGATATTGCACAGCCCGCGCGTGATTTTGCGCGTCACGAACGTTTCGCCTCGGCGTGGGCTTTCGTGGTTGAACAAAATACCGTTGCAGGCATAAATGCCGTAGGCTTCGCGGTAATTGACCGTAATCCAATACGCATACAGTTTGGCGACCGCATACGGGCTGCGTGGGTAAAACGGCGTGCTTTCGCGCTGCGGGATTTCCTGTACCAAACCGTAGAGTTCTGAGGTACTGGCTTGGTAAAAACGGGTTTTCTTTTCCAGCCCCAAAATGCGGATGGCTTCCAGTAAACGCAGCGTTCCAACGGCATCAATATCGGCGGTGTATTCGGGGCTTTCAAAACTCACTGCAACATGGCTTTGTGCGCCAAGGTTGTAAATTTCGTCCGGCTGCACTTGCTGGATGATGCGGGTTAAATTGCTGGTATCGCTTAAATCCCCATAATGCAGTGTGAAACGGGCATTGTCGATGTGCGGGTCTTGGTAGATATGATCGACACGCTCGGTATTGAACAAACTGGCGCGGCGTTTGATGCCGTGAACAATATAGCCTTTTTCCAGTAGCAGTTCGGCGAGGTAGGAGCCGTCCTGTCCTGTAACTCCAGTAATCAAGGCAACTTTGGGGGCATGGGACATGGTAATGATCGCGGTGTAGCGTAAGAGCGTGGGAAAATGCCGATTATGGCTTCTGTTTTCAATTCTTCCCCCTTGTGGCATCGTATCAAACCTTGGTTTCGGGGGTTTGATATTCCATTGGTGACTGCCTTGGCAATGCTGGTGGGCGTGAGCTTGCTGGCGATGTATTCATCGGCATACAGTTCCAGCACCCGCTTTGGTGACCATATCCGTAATCTGTGTATTGCGGCGACCATTTTGTTTTTGATGGCGCAACTCCCGCCGCACCGCCTAATGACGATGGCGATTCCGCTCTACAGCATAGGGGTCACCTTGTTGTTAGCGGTGGCCTTGTTTGGCATTACCAAAAAAGGGTCTACCCGCTGGATCAACATCGGCATCACGGTGATTCAACCGAGCGAGATTCTCAAAATCGCCATGCCTTTGATGTTGGCGTGGTGGTTTCAAAAGCACGAGGGGCAATTACGACCGCGTGATTTTGGGGTGGGTATCTTATTACTGGGAATTCCCGTCGCGCTGGTGATGAAGCAACCCGATTTAGGAACCGCCCTGCTGATTTTGATAGCGGGCGTATCGGTGATTTTTTACGCGGGCTTGAAATGGCGATGGGTTGTTCCGCCCGTGGTGCTGGGAATCGTGGTGATGGCGGCCTTGGTCATCTACGAGGCCGAATTGTGCGATGACGGCGTGCGCTGGTTCATCCTACACGACTACCAGCAGCAGCGCATTTGCACCCTGCTCAACCCCACGCGCGACCCGTTGGGGAAAGGTTTTCACATCATTCAAGGGATGATTGCCATTGGTGCCGGCGGACTCACGGGAATGGGCTTTTTAAGTGGCACACAAACCCATCTCGAATTCGTCCCTGAACACACTACCGACTTTATTTTTGCCGCGTGGTCGGAAGAAATGGGACTGCTGGGCAATCTATTTTTGATTGGCACGTACCTGTTTTTGGTGCTGCGAGGTTTGTTCATTGCACTGGATGCCCCCACGCTTTTCACGCGGCTGCTAGCGGGTAGCATGAGCATGATTTTCTTCGCCTACGCCTTTGTGAACATGGGCATGGTGAGCGGTATTTTGCCGGTGGTGGGCGTGCCGCTCCCCTTGGTTAGCTATGGTGGAACGGCAATGGTGACGATGGGATTGGCAGCCGGTATTTTGATGTCCATCGCCAAAGCCAAGCACTTGGTGCAGACGTAGGGCGCGGGTTTAACCCTCTGTCATGGAAAGTGCCGATTCGATGTGCTTTTCAAAGAC
>CALMCD010000332.1 GCA_937863075.1 uncultured Rhodoferax sp.
GTTGCGGGACATCGCGGCATGGTCGGCAGTGCGATTGTTCGCCAGTTATTGACGCAGGGCGTGCTGGCGGAAAACATCGTCACCCGCACCCATGCCGAGCTGGATTTAACCCGCCAATCCGCCGTCGAAGCGTTTTTTGCCCAAGAAAAGCCCACACAGGTGTATTTGGCAGCGGCGAAAGTCGGCGGGATTCATGCGAATAACACCTACCCAGCGGATTTTATTTACGACAATTTGCTGATACAGGCGAACATCATCCACGCCGCGCACCAGCATGGCGTGCAAAAGTTGTTATTTTTGGGCAGTAGCTGCATTTATCCGCGTTTGGCGGAGCAACCGATGGGCGAATCGGCATTGCTCACGGGTACGTTAGAACCGACCAATGAGCCGTATGCCATTGCCAAAATCGCCGGAATCAAGCTCTGCGAAAGCTATAACCGCCAGCATGGACGCGATTACCGCAGCATCATGCCGACCAATCTGTACGGCGTGGGCGATAACTACCATCCTGAAAACAGCCATGTGATTCCGGCGCTGATTCGGCGTTTCCACGAAGCCAAAATCACGCAGCAACCCAGCGTCACGATTTGGGGTACGGGAACGCCCAAGCGCGAATTTTTGTATGTGGACGATATGGCAAGCGCGAGCGTTTTCGTGATGAATTTATCGCAGGAAATGTATGCCGCGAACACCGAACCACAGTGCAGCCACATCAACGCGGGCTTTGGTAGCGACATTAGCATTTTAGAACTCGCCCACGCGGTAAAGCACGCCACGGCTTACGAGGGCGCTATCCTTTTTGATAGCACCAAACCCGATGGCGCACCGCGCAAGCTGATGGATAGCGGTCGGCTCAACGCTCTGGGCTGGCAAGCCCGCATTGCGTTGGACGAAGGGTTGCGGCGGGCTTATGCGGATTTTTGCCGTTCATAACGGGCGGGGTTTATAGCACTTCTGCCAGTTTGCCTTCCAGCATCGTTAAATTAACGAAACTGAGTTCATACATGGCAGAGAGGCTACACGCCTGTTCATCCGATAAACGGGGGGCGCAGATAATAAAATTGCTTTTATCTATACCCAAGCGTTTACGGATTTTGGTGCATTTTTCAATATCGTGGCGAAATTCTCCGGTTTTGCATTCAATCACCAGCGGTTTTTTACCGACGGGTAGGCATACCACGTCAAACTCGTGTAAATCTTCATTGGGAAAGACGACACGCATTCCCCGTGTACAAGAAAACTGCGCAGGGTTTTTCTGGATTTTTCTCAGAACTGCCATGAAAACGTACCATTCCAGCCATTCTCCATTAAAGAAGTGTTGAATAATGGGTGCGTTTTGCAAGGTTAAATGAATAATTTTGCCTTTTTTCTGATAGCGAAAATAAGCAAAAAATGTATGCGTATATAGCGTGCGACAAAAATTATGTACCTGTTGCCATTCTTTTTGACTGCGCTCGCCTACCACAAGATTGAGCATATTCTCTTTCTTGCGATAACAGGCACAAATATCATCCACAATTTCGAGAAATAGCTTGTAATTATCCCCAATAGCACAAGCGGCATCGTCAAAAAAACCACTGGTATCGACGCGTGCATAATCAAATTGTGGCGTAATACGGTGTTGCTGAAACCATTTTTTTAGTGGTTCATGCTGCTTATCGGTGGCTAATGCAGAAGTATTATGGATATTGATCGATGCCAGTGATAAAAGATTTTTGGGCGGTTCAGAAACAGCAGAGGATGTTGAGGGTACTTTTTCCTTCGGCGCTTTCAATTCTTTCAACGCTTTTAATTCCCGCAATGCGGCGGTGTAACGTTCCACAACCTTTTCCACATAAAACACCGTCGGGTAAACGGTGCTTGGTGTTTGGCAACGGGCGCAAGGGATTTTGCTACCCGCTGCGGCATGAATTTCCTCCGCAACAAAACCGCACTGATTGCACCGATAAATCATCGAAATTCCCGAATAGCCGTTTTGGGGCGGAAGGCCTTCACACTCTCCACGGTTTGCAAATAAGGGCCGCCGATTAAATCAATGCAATACGGCACGGCGGCAAAAATACCGCCATCCAGCGTTTCGGCGATGGCTTTGGGTTGCCCGGGTAAATTGATAATCAGGCTTTTATCCCGAATCACCGCCACTTGCCGCGACAAAATCGCGGTCGGGACAAATTGCAGGCTAATTTGGCGCATCTGCTCGCCAAAGCCGGGCATCTCTTTGTGCGCAATGGCCAGTGTTGCCTCGGGTGTGACATCGCGCAGCGCGGGGCCTGTGCCGCCCGTGGTCAAAATCAAACTGCATCCGGCATCGACCAATTCGACTAACGTGGCGCTAATCGTCGGCATTTCATCGGGAATCAAACGGGCTTCAAAATGCAGCGGGTTTTTCAGGGCGCTACCGAGCCAGTCTTTCAGGGCGGGCAGACCCTTGTCTTCGTACACGCCCGTCGATGCACGGTCGCTCACGGAGACAATGCCGATTTTGACCAGCGGTAAGGGCGGCAGGGATGAATGATTTTCAGGATTCATGGGATTCATGGGGTTCATGGGATTCATTATCCGATGCGTGGCTCAAATGTTCGCGGACGATTTGGAAAATATCGCGGTACGAACGTCCGTGGCGTGGTGCTTCTCCGGCTTTTTCCGGTTTGGCATCTTTCCGCGCTTGGCGAATCAGGGCGCGAAGCTGCTGGACATCCGTATCCGCAAACGTATTCACCCACTGGCCTAGGGCATCGTCCTCGGCAATCAGGCGGTCGCGCCATTGCTCGCTGGCGTGCAAAATCTGCGTTTCGCGGGCGGATGGCGTGTGTTGTTCGACCAAGGCGGTGCGGATCGCGTCCAGCGTTTCCGGTTCTAATTGGCGCATCCGTTTACCGACAAATTGCATCAAACGGCGACGCGCTTCAAAACTGGTGATACGCTTGTACTCCGCCAATGCGTCTAGCAGTTTTTCGGGGAGTTCGAGTTTGAGCAGCAAATCGGAACGCAGCGTGAGTAAATCCGCACCCAATTTTTGCAGCTCGTCGCTCTCCCGTTTGAGATCGGTACGGCTTTTATCACCAATATCGTCCACGCCTTTGAGTTCGCGTTTCAGTTCCAAATCCAAGGGGCTGCCTTCAGCGACAAATCGACCCTTGACGAAATAACCTTTTTTTAATTTGCTCATGCCAAGTATCATATCCGCCGCTATGACAAAACAACTCCAAAACCCCCAATCCTCGCAATATCAGCAAGATGGATTCGCGTACAGCCGCGATTTTTTTGAATCCTTGGTCGATACCGCCTTGCACCACGCCCATCAACTAGGAGCCAGCGATGCCGGTGCTGAAGTTTCAGAAGGTTGCGGATTAAGCGTGTCGGTTCGCAATGGTGAATTAGAAAATGTCGAACGCAACCGCGATAAATCGCTCGGCATTACCGTTTTTATCGGGCAACAGCGGGGTAATGCCAGTACGTCGGATTTTTCGCACCAAGCCATTGCGCAAACCGTGCAAGCCGCCTACGACATCGCCCGCTTTACCGCCGCCGACCCGTTTGCCAGCCTGCCCGATGCAGCGGATATTGCCCCAGAAGCCGAGCGGGGGCGTGCATTGGATTTATTTTCTCCGTGGGCAATTACCAGCGACGATGCGATGAAAATCGCCTTGGAATGCGAAGCCGCCGCGCTTGCCACCAGTAAAAAAATCACGAATAGCGAAGGCGCAGCGGTTTCTGCCCAACAATCGCATTTTTTTAGCGCCCATACGCACGGTTTTCGCGGTGGCTATGCCAGCTCACGGCATTCGATTTCCGTCTCGCCGATTGCGGGTAAGGGGCGTAATATGCAGCGCGATAGCTGGTACAGCTCCATGCGCCATGCCCCTGATTTGGATTCACCCCAAACCGTAGGACGCATTGCCGCCGAACGCACCGTGCGCCGTTTGAAAGCGAAAAAAATCGCCACGGTGGAATGCCCTGTGTTGTTTGAAGCACCGCTGGCTGCGGGTTTGGTCGGAGCGTTGGTTCATGCCATTAGCGGCGGGGCGTTGTACCGTAAAAGCTCGTTCTTGCTGGATTCGCTGGGTACGGCGGTGTTGCCCGATCACATTGATTTGTACGAAGACCCGTTCGTCTTGCGCGGCAAGGGTAGTTCGCCGTTCGATGGCGAGGGCGTGCGCGTGCAAGCGCGTAAAGTGATTGATGCCGGTGTCGTGCAAGGCTATTTTTTAGGGAGCTATTCGGCCCGTAAATTAAATATGAAGACCACCGGCAATGCGGGTGGTTCGCACAATCTGAATTTCACTTCCCGTCAAACCCAAGCGAGCGATGATTTAGCGGCGATGCTGCAAAAACTCGGCACGGGTTTATTCGTCACCGAGCTGATGGGGCATGGTGTGAATTATGTGACGGGTGATTATTCGCGCGGTGCCAGCGGCTTTTGGGTGGAAAACGGCATCATCGCCTACCCCGTCCATGAAATCACCATTGCCGGCAATATGAAAGACATGCTGCAAGGCATTCAGGCGGTGGGGGCGGATGTGTATAACTACGGCTCGAAAACCGTGGGTTCTATTTTGGTGAACCGGATGAAGGTAGCGGGGAGTTAACCCCTGCTTTATATTGATTTAAGAGCGCTGCGGAATCAGCGCCAAAAATTCCCGCCGTAAATCGGAGTTTTTCAGGAAGACACCGCGCATGACGGAATTGAGCATTTTGCTATCCATATCCTTCACGCCGCGCCAGCCCATGCAGTAGTGGCTGGCTTCCATCACCACGGCAAGGCCATCGGGTCGGGTTTTTTGTTCGATCAAATCGGCAAGCTGCACCACCGCTTCTTCTTGAATCTGCGGACGACCCATGACCCATTCCGCCAGCCGCGCGTATTTGGATAGCCCAATCACATTGGTATCTTGATTGGGCAATACGCCGATCCACAATTTACCAATCACAGGGCATAAATGGTGGCTGCACGCACTGCGCACGGTGATGGGGCCGACAATCATTAGCTCGTTCAAATGCCCGACATTCGGGAATTCGGTGATATTGGGCATATCCACATAGCGACCTCGAAATACCTCGGTCAGGTACATCTTGGCAACACGGCGGGCAGTTTCCTGCGTGTTATGGTCATACGTGGTGTCAATGACCATGCTATCTAGCACCGTTTGCATTTTGGATTCCACCTCGTCCAGCAGCTTTTCCAGCTCACCGGGTTGGATGAAATTCGCGATGTTATCGTTGGCATGAAAGCGCTTTTGGGCGGCCTTCAGGCGTTCCCGAATTTTGACGGATACGGGAATGCCCTCTTCGTAATCGTGTGTCATGCGGTTTGTTTAAGTGCGTCCGGATTGCGCAGGCGAATATGCAATTCGCGCAACTGCTTTTCCTCGACCAAGCTAGGCGCTTGCGTCAACAGACATTGGGCGCGTTGGGTTTTGGGAAATGCAATTACATCACGAATGGATTCTGCACCGGTCATCAGGGTGATCATGCGATCCAAACCGAACGCCAAACCGCCGTGGGGTGGCGCACCGTATTGCAGGGCATCCAACAAGAAGCCGAATTTGACTTGCGCTTCTTCGGGCGTGATTTTGAGGGCATCGAACACTTTTTGCTGCACATCCGCACGGTGAATACGCACCGAGCCGCCGCCCATTTCCCAGCCATTCAGCACCATGTCGTAGCCTTTGGCGATACATTTTTCGGGCGCGGTGACCATCCAGTCTTCGTGTCCATCTTTGGGTGCGGTGAAGGGGTGATGCACGGCGTTGTAGCGGCCTGCTTCTTCGTCGTATTCAAACATCGGGAAGTCCACCACCCACAACGGAGCCCAACGGTCTTCAAATAAACCATTTTTCTTGCCAAATTCGCTGTGACCGATTTTGAGGCGCAATGCACCGATGGCATCGTTCACGACTTTTTCTTTATCGGCACCGAAGAAAATCAAATCACCGTTTTGCGCACCGGTACGCTCCAGCACGGCACTTAAGGCAGCATCGTGGATGTTTTTCACGATGGGGCTTTGCAGGCCATCACGCCCTTTGGTCACGTCATTGACGCGAATATACGCCAAGCCTTTCGCGCCGTAGATTTTGACAAATTCGGTGTAGGCATCAATCTCGCCACGGCTAATGCCAGCGCCTTCTTTCGATCCGTTCGGCACGCGCAGAGCCACCACACGACCGCCTTTCATGTTGGCAGCACCGGAGAAGACTTTGAAGTCCACATCCTTCATCACATCGGTCAGCTCGGTGAATTGCAGTTGAACGCGCAAATCGGGCTTGTCCGAGCCATAGCGGTACATCGCATCGGCATAGGCCATGACGGGGAATTCGCCCAAATCCACGCCGATGGTGTTTTGGAAGACCGTCTTAATCATGCCTTGGAACATGGCACGAATATCTTCTTCGGTGAGGAAGGAGGTTTCAATATCAATCTGGGTAAATTCGGGCTGGCGGTCGGCACGCAAATCTTCATCGCGGAAACATTTGGTGATTTGGTAGTAACGGTCATAGCCCGCCACCATCAACAACTGTTTGAACAACTGGGGCGACTGGGGCAGCGCGAAGAAGTGACCATCATGCACACGGCTGGGTACGAGGTAATCCCGCGCACCTTCGGGGGTGGATTTGGTCAGCATCGGGGTTTCGATGTCGATAAAGCCGTTGGCATCCAAGAACTTGCGCACTTCCATTGACACGCGGTAACGCAGCATCAAATTATTTTGCATGTAGGGGCGACGCAAATCCAAAACGCGGTGGGTCAGGCGGGTGGTTTCGCTCAGATTGTCTTCGTCGATTTGGAAGGGGGGCGTAACCGATGGGTTGAGTACGTTCAACTCATGGCACAGCACTTCAATCTTGCCGCTTTTCAGGTTATCGTTGGTCGTACCTTCGGGGCGGGCGCGAACGAGACCTTTGATTTGCACGCAAAATTCGTTGCGGATGCTTTCAGCGGTCTTGAACATATCGGGGCGATCAGGGTCGCACACCACCTGCACGTAACCTTCACGGTCACGCAAATCCACAAAAATCACACCACCGTGATCGCGGCGACGATTCACCCAACCGCACAAGGTAACGGTTTGACCTAACAAGCTCTCGGTCACCAGACCGCAATAATGAGAACGCATAGACATAATGAACAAAGACTTTCAAGTGGTAAGTTAATTTTTAGGTTGTTTAATTTTTGCCGTGGGTGGAACCGCACCCATTGAAATCACATAGGTGAGGGCTTGATCCACACTCATTTCCAATTCAATGACATCGCTGCGGGGCAGCATCAGAAAAAAACCGCTGGTGGGATTGGGCGTGGTGGGAACGTAGACACTCACGTAATCCCCTTCCAAATAATTCACCACTTCGCCCCCCGGTGTACCGGTTTGAAAGGCGATAGTCCAACACCCTGCACGCGGATATTGCACCAGCAAGGCCGTGCGAAACGCATTCCCATTGCTGGAAAAGAGCGTATCCGATACCTTCTTCACGCTGTTGTAAATGGATTTCACGATGGGGATTTTGGTGATAAAACCATCCCATTGTTTGAACCACCAGCGTCCGGCGACATTGGAAACCATCGCGCCCGTCAAGAACATGACGATGGCGACCATAATCGCCCCCAGTCCCGGAATGGAGCGCAAAAGAATCAACGCCGGTTCCATGCTATGGGGCATGATGGCGATGAGGGCCGATAAAACACCCCCCAAAATGCCATCCAAGGAATTAACCAGCCATAACAAAATCCAAACGGTGATGGCCAGCGGAAGCCAGACCATCAACCCCGTCAACATGTATTTTTTAAGTGGCATCGGACTTTGCGGGGGGGGAGGGTGATTTGAAGTCGGTTGCATACCAGCCAGAACCTTTTAACTGAAAACCAGCAGCGGTAATTTGTTTTTTGAATTGGGGTTGATTGCAAGAAGGGCAGATCTCGAGCGCGGGGTCGGATATTTTTTGCAATACATCCTTGGCAAACCCGCAGGCATCACATTGATAGGCGTAAATAGGCATAAACGTGGATTCAGTAAGGTGCAAAAAAGCCCCCGATTATAGAAGCGGCTACCATACCCCCTCATTTCCCAGCCTTGATTCACGCAAACCCATGAAAAAAACCCGCTTTTTAACCGGAATCACGACCTCCGGCACGCCCCATTTGGGCAATTATGTTGGCTCTATCCGCCCTGCTGTTCAGGCTAGTTTGGCGCAGGGTGTCGAAAGTTTTTATTTTTTAGCCGATTACCATGCGCTCATCAAAATTGACGATCCGGCACGAATCCAACGCTCGACGCTCGAAATCGCGGCAAGCTGGCTGGCAGCGGGGTTAAACCCTGAACACGTTACGTTTTACCGCCAATCGGATATTCCCGAAATCCCCGAACTAACGTGGTTTTTAACCTGCGTAACCGGAAAAGGCGTACTCAACCGCGCCCATGCCTACAAAGCAGCGGTCGATAAAAACACCGCCACCGGACAAGATTCCGATAGGGACGTAACCGCCGGATTGTTCATGTACCCCGTGTTGATGGGGGCGGATATTTTGATGTTCAATGCCCACCAAGTTCCCGTGGGGCGCGACCAAATCCAGCACATTGAAATGGCACGCGATATGGCGGCGAGTTTTAATCACCGCTACGGCGAGCATTTTGTGCCACCCCAAGCGCAAATCGAAGAAAGCGTAGCCACCCTGCCCGGGTTGGATGGTCGCAAAATGAGCAAGAGCTACGACAACACCATCCCGCTGTTTGCCACGCGCAACGAATTGAAAAAACTCATTGCCGGCATCAAAACCGATTCGCGCCTGCCCGGAGAACCCAAATCCACCGAAGGCTCTGCGCTCTTTCAAATTTACCAAGCCTTTGCCAGTGTGGAAGAAACGGCGGCCTTTGCCCAATCCTTCGCCGATGGTATTGCGTGGGGCGATGCTAAACAAGTGCTGTTTGAACGCATTGACCAAGAAATTGCCCCCATGCGCGAACGCTATGCGGAACTGATGGCGAACCCCGAAAAAATCGAAGCCATTTTGATGGCAGGAGCCGCCAAAGCCCGCCAAGTCGCTACGCCCTTCATGGCACAGCTACGCCACGCCGTGGGTTTACGCCGTCTGCAAACGGTGAGCGAGGCGGATAAAGCCGCCAAAGCCAAGTCTGGTTCCAACGCGCCCACCTTCAAACAGTACCGCGAAAAAGCCGACGGTTTGTTTTATTTCAAGCAGGTGGATACCAAGGGGAATGTGCTATTCCAAAGCGAAGGTTTCGCTACACCCCAGCTCGCCAGCCAAGCAATGCGTGACTTGAATCAATAACTTCCCGCCCACTGCGCAACCTCAGCAATAACGGCATCGCTGGCTTGCGTTAAGGCCATCACCCCGCCTGCGGCATCGGGTGATGGGGCTGGGCGTTCGGCGGTAAAACGGCGTTGCGCGACAAATTCTTCTTTACCGCCATTTTGCACCCGCCCCAGCGTGATAACGATACGCACCACCGCCTTGCTGCTCTGGGGTGCATCAAACCAGTGGCTAAATTCTTCCACCTCGCCATGCAGCCGCAGCGTGCCAACTGCCATGTTCACGCCCTGCTTGGGTTGCAAGACGGCACGGCTCTGCCCCACATACTGTTGCAAACGCTGGTGCAATAACTGCGGTATCGGCATCGTCCAGCGCGATTGGGTGTAGGGCAAGAGCTGATGCGCATCGGCGTACCCCAGACGGTATAAAACCCCCGTTCCATCGACCACGCCGCGTGCCGTGAGAGGCACAAGTACGATGGGTGCTTTTGCAGATGTCGGTGTTGATGTCGATGGGGTTGCCGCGTAGGGTGAAAGACCGAAATCGTAAATTGCGGTTTTGGGTGTGGCGGTTTGGCAAGCCGTGAGCGAGATCGACAGCCCCGCAACCCCCAACGCTACCGCAGCAAAGAATGAAGTGCGCATTATTTTTCTCCCGGGCCTTTGGGGATGGAATCGTTGCCGAATAAAAGCGATTGTGGATTTTCTTTCAGCATCTGGGTGGCGTTGCCGACCTGCTGAAGGGTGCGGGTGCTTTCATCCAGTGTGGCATTGAGGGTGGGCAATAAGGTGGTGGTGAGCGCTTGCCCTGTTGCGTCTAAGGATTGGGTGCTTTGCCGAATTTGATCCAGTGTTCCGCCCGAGGCATTCATACGCTGGTTGGTAAGCCGAAACGCATCGGCTGATTTGGTGATGGATTCGGTGCTATTGCCCAAACGCTCGGCAGTGCGGCGCAAAGCGGCTAGGGTTTGGCGGGTTTCGGTGATCAGCTCTGGGATGCCTGCTTGCTGCACTTGTTGCGCTACTCGGTTCACGGTGGAGGCGGTTTCACCGAGGTTGCTCAATAAATCCGCCCCCTGCGTGGAGAGTTTCGACATCAACCCCTGCCGCATGGGAATGCGGGGGAAATCGTGTTTCCCGTCTTTGGTCAGCGCTTCGGTGGAATGTTCGTGGGGGTGATTCGGTTCATCCAGTTGCACAAACGCCAACCCCGTCACGCCCTGAAACCCGAGTGAGGCAAACGTGGTTTTGGTCACCGGAGCCGCACGCTCCACCATCACGCGAATCAACACATTCCCCGGAATTTCAGGGTCTAGCGTGATAGATTGCACCCGCCCCACCGTCACGCCCTTGTAGCGCACACCGGCTTGGACTTGCAAGCCCGTGACCACTTCTTGGCTTGAAATTTCGTATTGCTGATACTGCCCCGTATCGCGCGTCAACCACACCGCCAGCCCAATCAGCAAAGCGAGTAGCACCAGCACAAAACTACCAGCGGCAATGGCATGAGATCGGTTTTCCATAGGTT
>CALMCD010000333.1 GCA_937863075.1 uncultured Rhodoferax sp.
CCGTCAACGTTGGCCTACTTGGTATTGCTGCGCGTAGAGATTGCCCGTTTCACCCACACACGGTTGCCCTTGTGTGACTCGTCTCTGTTGCTCTAATCCTCACCTTACGGTGGGCAGCCGTTAGCTGCTACGCTGCCCTATGCAGTCCGGACGTTCCTCCAGTGCTTGGTTTCCCAAATTGCACCAGCGATGGTCTAGTGAACCTCACGGTCGCTATTATGCCAAACTCTGGATAATCGCCCGTCTTACGTTCACCGCTTATGCTCAATCTACCTGTCGAAAAAATGACAATATCGCAATTACTCGGTCGTATAGGCTCCCAAACATGGGTTGGCCTGAAACACCTTCTTTACCCCGGTCATGGAATCGGACGCGCAGAGGATACGCTCTCTACCGCATTAGAAACCATGGGCAGTGGCTTTTTGTTGCTGGATCACCATAACCGCATCATCCACTGGAACGCATTTTTTGAAAAAATGTACCCTTGGCTCAAGGGTAAGCTCTACCATGAAATGCCGTTTCAGGAGATGCTGGAATACTCGGTTTCCGTGGTGTGGCAAAACCGCAGCAAGGCCGAACAAGTCGCTTGGGTCAAACAACGCATGAACGTGTGTACCGAAGAAGGCATCCCCCACGAACAGCTTTTACCCACCGGACAATACATTCAAATCACCGAACGCAGAACCCCGATGGGCGGTGTCGTCATCATTTACCACGACATCACCGAATTGCGCCACGCCACCAGCGAGGCCTCGACCCTCGCGTTTTACGATACCCTCACGGGTGTTCCGAACCGGCGTTTGCTGCTGGAGCGTCTGGGCAAAACATCGGCCATCGCACGGCAAACGGGGTGGGTTGGCGTGTTGCTCTTTTTGAACCTCGATAAATTCAAAACGATCAACGATACCCTCGGCCACAATGTCGGCGATGCCCTCCTGCAACAAGTGGCACAGCGGCTGCAATCGTGCGTCCGCATTGACGATACGGTGGCGCGGCTGGGCGCGGATGAGTTTGTCATCCTGCTCCCCAACCTCTCGCAAGATAAATCACAAGCAGCAGTTTTCGCGCGTAAATTGGGGGAGAAAATCATCGCCACCCTCAGCCAGCCGTACTTGGTGGGAACGCACACCTTGCGCAGCGTCTCTAGCATGGGCGCGACCCTGCTGGGGGTTGAAGCATGGGATGCCAATACGCTGCTCCAGCAAGCCGATATTGCCATGTACAAAGCGAAAGCCTACCGCAGCAACGCCCTGTGCTTCTTCGACCCGCAGATGCAAGAAGTGATTGCCGAGCGGGTGAAGCTCGAAAACGAACTGCGTCAAGCACTGGCCAACAATGAATTTGTGCTGCACTTTCAACCGCAATTCATGAATAACGGAAGCATTGTGGGCGCGGAGGTTTTGTTACGCTGGCAGCACCCCGAACGCGGCTTGCTATCTCCGGGTGAATTCATGGAGATCGCCGAAGACAGCGCCCTCATCATCCCCATCGGACAATGGGTGCTGCGGGCGGCGTGCAAGCAGTTGGTGACGTGGAAAAATATCCAGCAAATCGGCGGCATTCCACTGGCGATTAACGTCAGCGCCCACCAGTTTCACAGCCCCACCTTTTTACAAGACGTACTCGCCATTTTGAGCGAAACGCAAGTGCCACCGGATTTGATCACGCTGGAATTGACCGAATCCATCATGCTCAAAAATGTCGAGGAGTGCATTACTGTGATGCGTACCCTGCAATCACGCGGGGTACATTTTGCGCTGGACGATTTTGGAACGGGTTATTCCTCGATGGCGTATTTGACGCGCCTGCCGCTGAACGAAATCAAAATCGACCAGTCTTTTGTGCGCAATTTAGGAGAACGCACCGAAGATGCCATCATCGTTCAAACGATTTTGGCGATGGCACGCAGCCTGAAACTGAAAGTAGTCGCCGAGGGCGTGGAGACTACGGCGCAAATGGACATTTTGCAGCATTACGGCTGTATGTTCTTCCAAGGACATTACCTCGCCAAGGCGTGCGGCGAAGCGGAGTTTGTCGAGCAATTAGCGATATTGCATTAACGCGGGGGATGGGTTGTTAGCGGCGGGTTAAAAAAAGCGCCCCGTGCCCAAAGTATGGGCAAGGGGCGCGAGATGCTACAGATAACGATTTAGATTTTCGTCAATGTTACCGAGCGATATGGCGTTTTATAGGTGTTGTAGTAGTTCAACTTCAAAGTGGTAGGGCTAGTTTGTGTAGCCCCCATAACCGATTCATTCCCACCCGGATACCAAGTACTTGAGTCCCCACTCGGGCTGAAATAGTTAACATTATTCGTTACTACTCCAAATGCATCTGATGTTCCCATGTTAGGCATGGTATTTACACGATCCCCCAAAATCGGATTTCCACTCGTAACGCCCGTTTGCCATGTTGCTTCAAAACCTTGTTGTTTTCCGGCAGTGGAGGTTACGGTAGTGAGCCTGACGCTGTATTCCAATCGGTTTGTTGCAGTCTGTGTTGGGCCTGTCACTGCGTAGATATTACCCACTGGATCGGAATAGTTACCTGCAACAAAAGGTTTGGTTTGAGCAGCAAATGTAGATGGAGATGCGGATGTGAGGCGCAAACCTACATTGCCATCAGCCAATACGCCAAATTCAAATGTTGCATCGTAGTAAGCAGATGATCCGGTTGCATCGGTGAGTTGCAAACCAGAAACAGTCATTTGACGACCCGTGGCTTGTACTGCTGCTGGAGCTATATCCAACTTAAAGGTAGTACCAGTTATCAGTTCTGGTGCTGCTTGGGCTGCGCCCGAAATAAGCAGTGCGCTACCAAGCAAAGAAAGAGCGCGTGTTACGCACTTTTTAGTAAAATTGCTGTGCTGTGCTGTGCTGTGCTGTGCTGTGCTGTGCTGTGCATTTTTGTTCCTTTTGTCAAAAAATGAAGCGATTGTCACTCGTTTACGTTGAATAAGGCTGTTGCCGAGTGTGAAACAGCAGCCCCAATTCCCCAGTTTGCTCACCTGTAAAAAACAAGCATTCCTCTTGAGGAAATTTCATTATATACTTCGATACTGGTGTTTTTTATTCTGCTCCAGTAGAGTAAATGCCATACGCTCACACGCTATATGCTATAGAAATCGAGTGTGTTGAGCCAAAAAACCTGCCTCAAAATGCCGTTCGATGTAATCAGCAAGCCCTTCAAACACGGTTTCCAGCGTGG
>CALMCD010000334.1 GCA_937863075.1 uncultured Rhodoferax sp.
TGCCCGTCGCGGGGTCAAAACCAATGCGTTGAAAATGACCCGCTAACGCGGCATCCATCGCATCGGTGTGCATAGGGAACCACGTTACCAGCTCGGTGGCAAGCTGGCGAATCATGGAGAGATCGCCCGCCAGCCCCTTCTCAGTACCTTGGCGCAAAATGTCCAGCACGATGGTGTGTTGGGAGGTGTGGCAGTTGCTGGCGGCAAAATTCGTCTCCAGCATCCAACGGTCTTCACGCCCAAAATGATCGGTGGTGTGTGCCACCAAAGTCTCCCACCGCGCTAGCAGGATGTCATCGCTGGCATTTTGAACTTCGGTCAGCAGTTCAATAAATTCTTGATGGGTTTTGTCCATGAGCGGCTCATTCAGAGCCAGCTCATCCGACCAAAGTAAATTTTTTGTCATAGCATGTGGGTGACCAGCTTGAAATCGGGGTCTTCTTCAAAGGTTTTGACGGTGAAGCCGAGACTGCGCATGAGTTTCAGCATTCCATGATTATTCGCCAACACCAGACCATCAATTTCAGCCAAGCCCCGTTCACGGGCGACATCCATAATCGACAACATCATGCGCGAGCCAATGCCCTTGCCACCGAAGTCATCCGACACCAGCAGCGAAAACTCGCAGCTCGATTGATCGGGGTTGGTGATGTAACGCGAAACCCCGATTATCCGCTCGGTTTCCGTGAAATTGCCTTCCGAATCGGAATGGCGTTCTTTCATCACCGCCACCAGCGCCATTTCACGGTCGTAGTCGATCAGCGTAAAGCGTGCCAACATGGTGGGCGGCAGCTCAGTAATCGACGAGACAAAGCGGAAATAACGGCTCTCGGATGACAGGCTTTGCGTCAGCTCTTGCAGCATTTGGGCATCGTCAGGGCGAATCGGGCGCACGGTGTAATCGCCGCCACCGGGCATAGGCCATACCTGCGAGAAGCGGGCAGGGTACGGCAGAATCGCCATGTGGTGGTAGCGGCTGTTACCGGTATTCGATTGGGTTGCGTTGTCGATAACGATACGCGCATCCACCGCCACCGCGCCATTTTCATCCACAATGAACGGGTTAATATCCATTTCACGCAGTTGGGGTAATTCACACACCATCTCGGAGACGCGCAACAGCACTTGTTCGAGTGCTTCCATTTTAATAGCACCGTGACCGCGCCAGTTGCCCAGCATCTCAGACACGCGGGAGCGTTCAATCAAGCGGCGTGCCAAGAATTGGTTCAGTGGGGGCAATTCCATCGCGCGGTCGTTGATGAGTTCAATCATCGTTCCACCCGCACCGAAGGAAATAACGGGGCCAAACGGATCATCCGTCACCAGACCGATGTAAATCTCGCGTCCGTGGCGGGCATTCACCATGTTTTGCACGGTTACGCCGTTGATTCGCGCTTTGGGTTCGATGCGCGATACCGCTTCCATCATGTCATTGTAGGCATCGCGTACTGAGGAGGCGTTGGGGATATTCAGCGCCACGCCCTGCACATCCGATTTATGCGAAATATCGGGCGAATCAATCTTCAACACCACCGGAAAACCGAGCTGGCTGGCAATCATCATCGCTTCATTCGGGCTGCGTGCCAGCATGGTGCGGGTGACGGGAATATGGAAGGCCGATAGCAGCGCTTTCGATTCCATTTCCGTGAGGATTTTGCGCCGTTCGGTCAACACGCTTTCAATAATCAGGCGTGCGCCTTCAATATCGGGCTTGTTGAGCGTGCTCAACGGTGGGGGGGTTTGTTGCAGGAGCAACTGGTTTTGGTAGAACGAAGAGATATTGCCAAACGCGCCCACCGCTGCTTCCGGTGTGCGGAAACTGGGGATGCTGGCATCGTTCAACAAATGACGGGCATCCGCCACCGAGGTATCACCCATCCAGCAGGCAATTAACGGTTTGCCAACACGCTTTTTGGCTTCGGTCATGGCACGCGCCATCTCGGAGGGGTCGCCGCCGATTTTGGGCGAATAAATCGCCAACATACCGTCGATTTGTTTATCGTGTTCGGCTTGGTTGATGGCGGCGCGGTAATGCTCGGGGGTTGCGTCTTCGCCCAAATCAATCAAATCGACCAAGGATGCCAATGGTGATACCTGCGGTTTCAGTTTTGCCACCGAATCCGGCGACAAATGCCCCAGTTGCAAGCCGATTTGGTTCGCCCAATCCGCAGCCAGCACACCGGGCCCGCCGCCATTGGTGATGATAGAAAGGCGTTTTCCGACCGGACGGTAACGCGATGCCAAGCAGCGAGTGGCCGAGAACAGCGCCACAAACGAATTCACGCGCACCGCACCCGCACGGCGCAGGGCGGCATCAAAAACATCATCGCTACCGACGATAGCGCCGCTGTGGGTTTGGGCAGCAGCCGTTCCGCATTGCTGGCGACCCGCTTTCAAAATCACCACCGGTTTGGCATTGGCAGCCGAACGCAGCGCACTCATAAAGCGGCGGGCGTTGGAAATACCTTCCATGTACACCACGATGCTGTGGGTTTGCGGATCATTCGCCAAAAAGTCCAGCACATGGGCAATATCCACGCCCGTGTGGGGGCCAAGGGATACGACCATCGAAAAACCCACGCCGTTATTACTCGCCCAATCCAGCATCGAAGCGGTGAGTGCGCCCGATTGCGATACCAGCGCCAGCGAACCACGTTGTGCCAAAGGCCCTGCCGCCGAAGCGTTGAGTTGCAGCGCAGGACGTTGCAAGCCCAGCGAGTTCGGCCCCAGCAAATGCACGCCTTCACGCCGCGCCACACGCTTGAGTTCTTGCGCCAATTCGGGCGAAAGGCCGTTCGACACAATCAGCACCGAGCGGCACGCCATGCGAACCGACAACTCCATCGCCGACATCACTTCGTTCGGGGGCAGCGCGATGATGGCAAGGTCGACCTTGGTTTGCACCAAATCTGCCAACGTACCCGTGGTGTGTACATCAAAAAAATGCAGCGTGCCAGAAAAGCGCTGGGCTTTCAGCTCGGCCGTGAGGGATTTGGCCTGCGACGTTTGCGCCGCTTCGTCATGCACGCCGTCCTCGTTCATAGGGCCAGCAAAAACAACCACTGAGGAAGGATGAAAGAGGGGGGTTAGATAATGTTTATCCATGGTATTTATCCATTCGTTGATTGAAATTACGTTAATCGAAATTCTTGAAATTTTTGAAGTACTTGAAATTATTAAAACTATTTATGACGTTTTATTTATGGCACTTGTTGGCTGATATTGAGCTGCAAAAGCCGCGCCAACACTTCGCTATCGGACATCTGCGGCGTGTAATCGTGCCAGCCGTAAGCATGTGCCACGGCAATATCAAGCTGTTCGTGCAGGTGTTCCAGCCAAGGGGGGCGGAAGTTGTAAAGATGCGTCAGGGTGCGCTCTTGTAGATTTTTAAGCACGGTTTCTTCCAAGGCAGGGCGCGGTTCAATGCGATCGGGATAGGGCGATTCGGTCATTCCATGCGGAATAATCTCCGGCACTTTCTGCGTCCACTCCGGTGGATTGAGCCAATTTTCCCGCAATTCATTCAAACGGTGCGCTACCTTGGCGATGTGATAAGCGATGACTTTAGGAGCTAAGAATGCAGGTTCTACGGGCATCTCCGGCACTTTTCTTCTTTTTTTGGTACTGGATTTTTCGGGCGGGGTTACATCAACCTCTCCTTCTAACCCCGCTGGAATCAACACACCACCCACATTTTCTACGTGCTGATGGGCGGTATCGGCGGGGGTGAAGTTTTCAGGGAAAGGGAATGTATGAAAACAAGCACCCGTCACGTAGCGGGGTCTATCCTCTAAAGTTGAACCTGCGGCTAATGCCCATATTGTGTGTAAACGCGATTGCAAAATGCCAAAAGTTGCATCATCACTGCGGGCAATCGCTACCACCGTGGCATCCGCCAATTTACTGGGATGCAGCCAAACAAATGTGCGGTATTTTGCAGTGATAGTGGTGGCAATATAACGGTGCAGCGGAGTAATGGCCTTGCGCATTCCGACACGAACACCGTCGTAATGCCAAAATTGTTCCACTAAACGGGGATTCCGATTGTTAATCCGCGCCGGTTTGATAAATTGTTTGCAATGGATAAATGGCGTTTCATATAACATGGCTTCATCTTCGGGCATACCCGTGCCAAAATCAATAATCCATGTATCTGAAGGACGGCGGGTAATATCAAAGCCATTCGTCCAAGGGCGGATAACATCGGCATTCGGTTTGCCGTTCGGATTGATGTGCATTAACCATTGGCGGGCTACATCCCCTGCAATATCAAACGCACCAGAGCGCGTTGTACCCTGAAACGCTGCGCCCATGTTGCTGGGCAGCGGCTTGACCATCGTCATATCCGTGGAGCTGGATGTTAAATCGGCGGTAATCACATCCACGGGTTCGCCATTAAGCCGCTTATCAAAGCCACTTGCCATCGTGGGATTGGCAAACGCCATGATGGAAACACGCACCGCCGCGCCTTCATTCACCCATTCGTTATCGCTCCACGCATCGTAAATCGGCGTACTGGCGTTGAGTCGGCGCACCACGGCATTGCCAAAACCATCCCGCAATGAATTGGTGCAAACCAGCCCCGCAGCGGATAATTGCCCCGCCATAATTTGGGCATTGGCTTTGAAAAACCAATACGTGACCAAATCCGCCAACCCCGGAACGCGGTTTTTGTAAACGGTACGAAGCTGCATGGCATTGGTTTCACCCAATTCGGTGACGAATTTTTTACCCCCCAAAAACGGCGGATTACTCATCACAATATCCGCTTTCGGCCATGTGGCTTCGGTTGCTTCACCCGTTCGGGGGTCAATGGTGAGCAGGGCATCGCGCTGGTCGATTAAATCCAGCGGCTCCAAAATCGGGTCCATGCGGAGGGGGTATTTATGCTCCAAACGCCATTGCAATTCACCAATCCAGACCGTCACGCGGGCGAGTTCGGCGGCATATTCGTTAATTTCGATGCCTAACACATTGTGCGGGCCAGTCACCAAATCGGGCGGACGCGGCAAACCCAGCGCAGCGGCATCGAGGTGGGTTTGCAGCTCCAAATCTTTGAGCGCTTTCAAACCCATAAACAAAAAATTTCCACTGCCGCACGCCGGATCAAGCAGGCGGAAGGTTTTGAGGTGTTCCAGCCAGTGCGCAAAAACCTCGCTGGCGGCTTTATGGTGTTTATCGTTATTTTTCTTACTTTTTGCCAGCAATGCCCGTATTTCCTGCATTGCTAGCTCCCATTTTTGTAGCAATGGGCGGCTTAAAACCGGTTCGGTAATGCGGAGAATGGTGGCGGGGTCGGTGTAATGCGCTCCCAGTTGGCTGCGCTTGGCGGGGTCGAGTCCGCGCTCAAACAGCGTGCCGAGAATGGATGCGTCAATCGCCGACCAATTCATCACCGCTGCTTTGCGCAGCTCGGTCATTTCAAGAATCGTCAGTTCGGGTACTTTCACCACCCGAAACAATCCGCCGTTAAACCACGGAATATCGTCCCTGCCATACATGCCGCCATCGTGCATGGTGGTGAACAGGTTTTGCAGGGCAATGCGCAATTTTTTGCTGTCGATATGGCGATTGGAGAGCAAATTGACAAAGATATTGCCCGGCAAAATGCCAATGCTCTCGGCAAAAAAACAAAATACGCACTGATTCAAAAAGTGAGCGACTTCTTCCGCCACACAGCCGCGCTTGCGCATTCCTTCGGCGATGATGGCAAAGGTTTGGGCGGCGCGTTCGGTGATGCCCCGGCAGGTTTCACGCGGGCGAAAATGCTCTACATCCATCCACACACGGCGCAGCAGGGCGCGTGCGGTGGGGTTGAGCATATCTTCCAGCGTGAAAAGAAATTGTCCACTGGGATGCCCAGTGAAGCGGGTATGCACATGAATGCGCTTGCGGTCGCACACCACCAGCAGCGGCGGATTGTTCAGCGAATAGCTGTACATCACCAACTGCTGCAACGCTTCATCCAAATTGCCATCGGGCTTTTTGTTTTCCCACACAAAACGATTGGGGTAGAACACATCGGCAAAGCCCGTGCGTGCGCCAATCATTTTGGCTTTTTCTTCAAACCGATAGCCGGCTATCGTTCCGGGCAGAGGCACATCCAACACAGCGCACAAATCCAAAAAGTAACTTTGTGCGCCCTGCTCCTCATTCAATAAAGCAGCAGGGGAGGTACTCCATTTGGCAACGAATTCAGCCGGGGTCATCAATCAATCTCAATCAATCTTAATCCGCCCCAATCAACACTTTGACATGGGCCGCAACGCTGCGGGAGAGGGGGCTGAGGACGTAACCGCCCTCTAAACACGAAATGATACGGCCTTTGCTGTGCTTATTGGCAATGGCGACCAACTGGCGGGTCACCCATTCGTAATCGGCTTCTAATAAACCGAGATTACCCATATCGTCTTCCCGATGGGCATCAAATCCCGCCGAGATATAAATCATTTCTGGTGCAAACGCATCCAGCGCGGGCAACCAGTGTTTTTCTACTGCTTCGCGGAAGTGGTTTCCGCCTGTGCGCTTGGGCAAACCGATGTTGACCATATTCGGCGTGCAAACGGGTTTGGTCGCCTCGCACAGCGGATACAAACCTTCTTCAAAGATCGAACACATCATGACGCGCTCATCGCCTTGAAAAATATCTTCGCTGCCATTGCCATGATGCACATCGAAATCAATCAACGCAATCCGCTGCATACCATGTTCGGTCAACGCATGGCGGATACCCACCGCTGCGTTATTGAAGAAACAAAAGCCCATAGCCGCCGAACGCTCGGCATGGTGACCGGGGGGGCGGATATTGCAAAATGCGGTCGGCACTTCACCGGAAGCAACCAAATTCGTTGCTTCCACCACCGCACCTGCCGCACGCAGCGCAGCCCGCACGGTAAACGGGTTCATTTCGGTATCGGGGTCAAGTCGGTGATACCCTTCGGTGGGTGAAGCGTTGATGATTTCGTTGATATACAACGTGCAGTGGGCATGTGCTAACTGCTCTACCGTCGCCAACGGTGCCTCGTAATGGTGCATGTAATCCAGCAACCCCTTGGTGAGCAGCATATCGTTAATAGCGCTCAGGCGTTCAGGGCATTCGGGGTGGTGCGCTCCCATTTCGTGGCGGGCGCAATCGGGATGGGTAATGTAGGCAGCTAGCACGGATGTCTCCAATCTGAAAGAATTGTTATGTCTATGGTTTGTTTATAGCACCGTACCTACAGTGCTATACCATAAATTACATTCTCTCAAAAATTGCGGCAATACCTTGACCACCACCGATGCACATTGTGACTAAAGCGTAACGTCCTTGAATTCTTTGCAGTTCATGCAAGGCTTTCACGGTAATCAGCGCACCGGTTGCACCAATCGGGTGACCCAAAGAGATGCCCGAACCGTTGGGATTCACTTTAGCGGGGTCGAGTCCCAAATCACGGGTCACGGCGCAGGCTTGGGCAGCAAATGCTTCGTTGGCTTCAATCACGTCCAAATCATTCACGGTCAAGCCAGCGCGTTTCAACGCAGCTTGCGAAGCGGGAACGGGGCCAATACCCATGTACTTCGGATCAACACCTGCGTGCGCGTAAGCCACCAAACGTGCCATCGGTTGCAGGCCGCGTGCTTTGGCAACGCTGGCTTCCATCAACACGACCGCAGCGGCAGCATCGTTAATACCCGATGCGTTACCTGCGGTGACCGTACCATTTTCTTTAATGAAAACGGGTTTGAGTTTTGCCATATCTGCCATCGTGCAGTTGGGGCGATAGTGTTCATCGACTTCGTAAGCGACATCCCCTTTGCGGCTCTTCAACATCACGGGCATGATTTGGCCTTTGAAGTGACCTGCTTCAATCGCACGCTGGGCGCGGTTGTGGCTTTCGACGGCCAATGCGTCTTGCTCTTCGCGGGTGATGCCCCATTTAGCAGCGATGTTTTCCGCCGTCACGCCCATGTGGATGGTGTGGAAGGGGTCATGCAACGCGCCGGTCATCATGTCTACCATTTTGGTATCGCCCATGCGTGCGCCCCAACGCATATTGAGGCTGGCGAAAGGAGCGCGGCTCATATTTTCAGCACCGCCGCCGATAGCCACATCGGTATCGCCCAGCAAAACGCTTTGGCTGGCGGAAATAATCGCTTGCAAGCCAGAACCGCACAGACGGTTCACGTTATAAGCGGGTGTACCTTCGGCGCAACCACCGTTAATGGCCGCCACGCGGGAAAGGTACATGTCTTTGGGTTCGGTATTCACCACATGACCGAATACAACGTGACCGACATCTTTGCCTTCCACTTGACCGCGTGTCAATGCTTCACGCACGACCTGAGCTGCCAAATCACTGGGGGGAATATCTTTCAAACTGCCACCAAAAGTGCCAATGGCGGTACGAACGGCGCTCACTACTACTACTTCACGGGTCATAGGGTTCTCCTCAAACTATCAATGTAAATGTAATTAAGAATGCAAAAATTGCGAGAGACAGTGTGAGCCGCTTTTAATACACGAGGCTGACGGTTGAAAGTATTAAGCGCAGATAGTGCAGTGTGGATTGCGTCGAATGCGAATATCCGACCATTCAAGGGTACGACCGTCCAGCATCAGCAAGCGTCCGATAGCGGGTTTACCCGCACCGCTGACGATTTTGAGTGCCTCCGCCGCCTGCATACTCCCCATAATGCCCACCAGCGGGGCGAATACGCCCATCGTGGCACAGCGGGTTTCCTCGGGGGCTGCATCGGGTGGAAAAACGCAGGCATAGCAAGGGGACTCGGATTGTCGAGCATCGTAAACCGCCAACTGCCCATCAAAGCGCACCGCAGCCCCCGAAACCAGCGGCACACCATGCTGCACGCAGGCCTGATTCAGGGCATGGCGGGTGATAAAGTTATCGCTACAGTCCAACACCACATCGGCATCGGCAACCAATTCAGCTAGCCGCTTGGCATTGGCGCGTTCGTGCAAGGTGACGAGATTCAATTCCGCATTGAGCGCGAGCAAGGTTTGGCGGGCGGATTCGACTTTCGATTGCCCCGCACGGGCTTCGGTGTGGATAATTTGGCGCTGCAAATTGGTTAAATCCACCGTATCGTTATCCACCAAGGTCAAGCGACCGATGCCCGCACTGGCAAGATACAACGCAGCCGGAGAACCCAGCCCCCCCACACCCACCACCAAGGCACGGGACTGCATGATTTTTTCCTGCCCCTCAATACCCAGTTCGTTCAACAAAATATGGCGGGAGTAGCGCAGAAGTTGGGAGTCGTTCATCGATCGTTTAGGGGCGTGGTTTTTCAATTTGCTTTACAGGTAAACCCTTGAGGTGGTTGATGGCTTG
>CALMCD010000335.1 GCA_937863075.1 uncultured Rhodoferax sp.
GAAAACCATGCCGTCGATCAACTGCGCACCATTGGCGTGGCTCCGGTACACCTTGCTCCGCGACCAGTGGCGGAAGAAAAATCAGAGAACGAATGGTGGAATCGGGTCAACCGGAAACCCATTACCGATGAAGATTTAATTATCTTCTCGCGCCAGATGTACACCTTAAACCGTGCCGGCGTGCCGATTTTGCGGGCGTTGGCAGGGCTACAAGCCTCGGCTACCAAGCCTGCGATGGTGGAATTGTTGGTTGATATACGCGCCAGCCTTGACCAAGGGCGTGATTTATCCACCGCGCTGGCACGGCATCAGCGTATTTTTGGTAATTTCTATGTGGCGATGGTGCGGGTCGGCGAAATGGCGGGGCGTTTGACCGAGGTGTTTCTGCGCTTGAGCGAGCATTTAGAGTTTGAACGCGATGCCCGCGAACGCATCCGCCACGCCCTGCGCTACCCGTTTTTTGTACTGATTGCGATGGGTATCGCACTGGTGATTTTGAATATCTTTGTGATTCCGGTTTTTGCCAAGATATTCGCGGGTTTCAATACCCAGTTACCGGCTCTCACACGCGGGTTGCTGGCATTTTCGCATTGGATGGTGACGTGGTGGCCGCTCCTGATCGCAGCGATAGGATTGGCATGGATGCTATGGAATGCCTATTTGCGCACCCCCAAAGGCCGCTACTGGTGGGACGCTCGCAAAATTCGCCTGCCGATTATGGGCGACATCATTTTGAAATCGACTTTGGCACGGTTTGCCCGTAGCTTTGGCTTATCGGCGCAAAGTGGCGTGCCGCTGGTGCAGGCGCTCACGGTGGTGGCGCAGACGGTGGACAACGCTTTCATTGGTAGCCGTATCGAACAAATGCGCGATGGTATTGAGCGCGGCGAGAGCATCACCCGCTGCGCTGCCGTGACCGGAATTTTCACACCCGTGGTGCTGCAAATGATTAACGTGGGCGAAGAAACGGGCGAATTAGACCACCTGCTGTTTGAAATTTCCGCGATGTACGAGCGCGAAACCGATTACAAAATCAAAGGCCTTTCGGCGGCGATTGAACCGGTTTTACTCGCCATCATCGCGGTGATGGTGCTGATTTTGGCACTGGGCGTATTCCTCCCCTTGTGGAATATGGGGCAAGCGGCAATGGGGCGCGGCGGTGGCTAGGGGGCTTTGGAAACGCCGCAGCATGGAATGGGTGCTGATTTTCTTCATCATCTTGGGAGTAGTCGGCACGCTGGGCTACCAATTACGCAAAGTGCAAGGGCAGGCTGAATTTGCGACCGTGCAATACACCTTGGGCAGTTTGCGCACCGCGATGATTTTGGAGCATCTGCGCCTGAAACTCCACCCCGAAGAAAAGCCGCGTTTGCGTAATCCATTTGAATTGCTCGAAGTGATGCCCTACAACCTAGAAGGCGAACGGGCGATGACCGATGCCCACACCGTTGCACCCGGAAGCTGGTTTTTCGACCCGTTTTGCGAATGTATCGCCTACCGAATGCAGCACGCCGAGCGCTTGGATGAACCCGCCGGAAGCGAAATCCTCGCCTTTCGGATTCGCTTCAACCCCAACGAGGGGCTGATGTGGCTAGAGCCGCTATTTCCTATGGCGTGGATGGGGATGCGGATTGGGTAAAAGCGCACCACATCTGGCGGTAAAGCATTTCCAAATCGCGCGTGAATGCTTCCGATTGCCGCAGTGGGCTGGCTGCCATGCGGGGGCGTATGGTTTCTCGCAGGGCTTTCAGGTGGTCATGATCGTGGGCGAGGGCGATAGCGCCTTGCACATAAGCATCCCTATCGGCAAACGCCAAGGTTTCATCTAGCCCGATATTCGCCAACGCCGAGATGGTTTGGCGTGATACCACCGTATCACCTGCAATCGTCACCACGGGAACACCCATCCACAGCGCCTCCAAGGTCGTTGCGCCGCCATTGAAAGGAAAGGTATCCAAAGCGATGTCGATGTCGCCGTATTGCGCCAACATATCAGGGTGCGGCGATGTTTCACGCAATTCCAGCCGATTAGCATCAATCCCATGCTGGGCAAAGCGGTCGCTGAAACGCTTGGCAATACTTTCTTCGGCTAATGCAGCGGCCTTGAACACCATGCGGCTACGGGGTACAGCGTGCAAAATTTGACACCACGCGGCTACGACTTCATCCGTCACTTTGGCAAGGCGGTTGAATGAACCAAAGGTGATAAACCCTTTTTCCAATACCGGCGGAGCAGCCACTTCCGGCGCGTAAGCCGCTGGCCCGTAGCAAAAACGGGTATGCGGCAAATAAATGGGCGTTTCCGAAAACAGTTGCCCACCGTTCGGGGGCGTGGTGTGCGGGTCGGTGATGAAATAGTCCATCGACTGCATTCCGGTCGAGTGGAAATACCCAATCCACTCCACCTGCACGGGCGCGGGTTTACGGGCAAAAACGGGCAGACGGTGAAAGGCGGTATGACCGGATAAATCGACCAAAATATCAATTTTGGTGGCTTGAATCCGATTCTCTAACTCGTCATCGTCCAGCAGAAAAACATCTTCCCAAACATCGGCGGCGGCTCGCAATTCGGGTAACACATCTTCGGGGCGGGCGACCATCGAAAAACAATGAATCGAAAAACGGCTTTTATCGTGCCGCTGCAACACATCGCGCAACAATGTGCCGACCGGATGGTTCACAAAATCGCCCGACACATAGCCAATGCGCAATTTACGGTTCGGATTTTTATCCCAGTGCGCGAAACGCTCGGCTAACTGGGCGGGGGAATAGCGCTCCAAAAACGGCTGTTCCAACTTCTGCGCCCATTCCCGATGCCATTGGAACGCCAACTCGCGCCCGACCGAAGGCACGTTATTTTGTTCAAACAAGATGTTCGATCCAATACCCCACTGGTTTTTATCGAGGGCAAGAATGCGCTCATACAACCTCACTGCTTCCGCCGATTCGCCGCGTGTGCTGTAGCACGAACCCAGTGTGACCAAGGCGCTGATGTTATCGGGCTGGCGTTCCAAGACACGGTTGCAAAGCTCCTCGGCTTTGACCAAATGTCCCGCCGCACTGTGGGCCGATGCCAACATACACAGGTTTTGTACGCTATCGCCTTTTTCTTTGATACGCCGTTCAAGGTATTCAATGGCAAAACCCAAATCCTCACGCGAACCCAATAAGCTCGATAAATTGAAATGCGCCTCGGCATACCCGGGCTGCAACTCCAGTGCCTTTTTGTATTGCTTGATAGCACTTTTACCCCGCCCGTTGTGCAGCAACACATTGCCGAGATTCAAAAAGGCTTCAGGTCGATGGGCGGCATCTTTTACCAGTTGTTCCGCGAGTGCGAGGGCATCGGCATAACGCGCCAATTCGTAAAGCGCAGCGGTTTTGTTCAACCGCGCTTCAAAAAGCTGGGGGGAGAGGGTGAGCGCTTTATCGAACCACTCCACCGCCTCCTCGGTGCGGTTTTGCGCCATGCACCACTCGCCCAAATTGCTCAACACTTGGGGGTAATCGGGGCGCAGGGTCAATGCTTTGTCGTAAGCAGTACGGGCAGCGGCGTAGTCCCCCAAATGGCGATGCGCCGCGCCGATGCTGCACCACAGGGACGCATCATCCGGCTTTTGGATCGTCGCTTGGTGCAAATAGGTGAGGGCATCGGGGGCATCACCACGCCCCAGCGCACGGCGAGCTAAATCGTGCAGGGCATCGACATCCCCATGCAAGCGTTGATCAAGGGTATCGGCAACGCGATCAATGCCCCGTTGCCCTAACCAGCGGGCGATGAGGCGGAGTATCCATTGGGAGAGCATTTAATCACCTTGTGGAGCGGTGTAATTCGGCAGCAAATAATCCTTTGCCAAGGCTTGCATTGCTTCTTCGGTACGGGGTGATTTACTGGCAAGTACCCATAAATCGAAGGCTTCCGGTCGGCGTGCGCCTACGATGCTGGCAAAGCCCGCTTCTTTCAGGGTTGCCATGAGGGTGGAGAGGGTAAAACCACATCGGTGTGCCATATACAAATTACCTGCCGCCATAGCGGGGCGAAATCCGTACAAAATATCCAACGGTGCAATAGCACCAGCAGATGAAATATAAGCTGGTTCTAGTAATTTATCGTCTACGACTAGCTGGCACAGGGATTGCAAATCAGGGCATGTGAGAACCAAGAAACCATCTTCTGCTAATACTCGCTTGAATTCAGCCAAAGCCAGTGGGACTTCATGCGGATAAAGATGCTCGATATTGTGAGAAGAATACAAGGCATTGGCGAATCCGCTGCTAACCGCCTCCATATTCACCATGGTTCCCACAATATCGGGATGGACGCTTTCATCCACATCCAAGCGCACTTCCGTCCAATCGGAATGTTGAAACCCCGATAACGGAATACTTTCTATGGTTGTGCGACCACACCCCACATGCAGTAAAACTTTAGCAGTTGAACGCGCAGGGACTGGCGTGATTGCACCCAGACGCGACATTGCCCAGTTTCCTATCCATTCACGCAAGAATTTCATTTCTTGCTATCTGCAAAGGCATTGAGTACCAACGAAAAAACCACTTTTTTGACGGTATCGGCATCAAAACCGGAAGCCAGTAAGCGCCCCTGTAGTTGATAAGCCACCCGCGCACGGGCAATAAAACCCAGCCCGTAGCGCGTGCGTATTTCACGGGCATCGACAAAGAATTTACCCAATGCCTTATTCCATTCGGTTTCATTGGTTTGCTTATTTTTACCCTTGGGCATACAGCGAACAAATGCCTGCACCAAGGCATCGGTTGCTTCATTTAATTGACTCAAAGAATTCTCCTGAACCTAGCAAAAAAAAAGCGCCACCGGTTACCCGATAGCGCTTTTCTAAAATGGAAAAATTAGCCTGTGCAGATGATGGTGGCTATGGCAGTGTTATTCGTAGTGCCACCAGAATAACTCATTTTCACAGTACCTGTTGCCCCTGCATTGGCTGCACCAGTAGAACAATTAAAATCAGTTGATATTTTGAATTTACTGGTATCCATATTCTGTCCTGCAAGTAACGTAGCCCCCGCATTACTTGCTAGGGGGATAACTCCATTGGTTGCAGAACCCGCAGTCCCCCCCCGCAACACCGATGCTGAATAGTTAATCACCGCCGCCGAGGACAATGCACCCGCAGCACCTTGTACCGCAGCAGTACGGGCATCGTCACCCAAATCAATAAATTTAGGCAATGCAACCGCCGCCAAGATGCCCAAAATCACAATCACCATTACCAATTCAATTAACGTAAAACCAGCCTGTTTGTTTGCTTGTTTCATTGCAATCACCTATACAGAAGAGTCAAAAAACCGTAGCTGCTCCGACTCCTGAAACGCCAACGAACTGCTACGCCATGCGTAAGTCTAGCGCGTTGCCTAGGGTTTGTCTTAAGCCGAGAGAAAAATAGGGAGGATTTTTACAAAAAAGGGATAATTCCCCCTACTTTTTCAAGGCGGTGGCAATGAGACAAAAGCGAATGAAGCAGCAAGTCGGTTTTACCCTGATTGAGCTGATTATGGTGATTGTGGTTCTGGGGATTCTGGCAGCGATTGCTATCCCCAAATTCATTAATTTGAAAGACGATGCGCAAAAAGCCAGTACGCGGGGCATTGCAGGCAGTCTTTCTTCGGCATCGGCGATCAACTACGGTGCGCGGAGCATGGGCAGTGGAACCATGCCAGCGGGAACCATGGCTATCACCAATTGCGAACAAATTGCCTTCATCATGGAGGGGGGAAATCCTCCGGGGGCTGGGGGGGTTCCCGCAGGGGTTAGTGGTCTTCCAACGGGATACACCATTGTGGCGGCGGCGGTGACGGCGGGAACCACGGTTCAATGTACGCTCAATGGCCCCGCCTTGACAGACGGCAACGCATCTACTGCGACTTTTACGGCTATTGGTATCAATTAGGGTGCAACGTGTACGGGTTAAATCGCCATAAAATCCCTCCTTTTAATCCAAGGAAGAAACCGCAATGAGTCCCCTACCCCCCTCCATGTCCGACCGCGATGGCAAAATCTGGATGGATGGACAGATGGTCGATTGGCGCGATGCCAAAATCCACGTCCTGACCCATACCTTGCACTATGGCTGCGGAGCGTTCGAGGGCGTGCGGGCCTATAAAACCGCAGAAGGTACAGCGATTTTCCGCCTGCAAGAGCATACCGACCGCCTTTTTAACAGTGCCAAAATTCTGCGCATGAATTTGCCATTCACCAAGGAACAAATCAACCAAGCGCAATTGGATGTGGTGCGTGAGAATAATTTGGAAAGTGGTTATTTGCGCCCGCTGATTTGGATTGGAGATCGCAAGCTCGGCGTGTCCCCCAAAGGCAACACCATTCATGCGATGGTGGCGGCATGGGCGTGGGGTGCGTATTTGGGTGAGGAGGGCATGAAACGTGGGATTCGCGTCAAGATTTCCAGCTACACCCGCCATCACGTCAACATTACCATGACGCAAGCCAAGGCGGTGAGCAATTACACCAATTCGATTTTGGCGAATATGGAAGCCACCGACGACGGTTACGATGAAGCCATGTTGTTGGATTCCTCCGGTTTTGTATCCGAAGGCGCGGGCGAAAATCTGTTTGTGATTAAAGACGGCGTGGTTTATACCCCCGATTTATCCGCCGGCGCGTTGAACGGTATTACCCGCAACACCGTATTCCATATCTGCAAAGATTTGGGATTAGAAGTCGTGCAAAAACGCATTACGCGCGATGAAGTTTATATTTGCGATGAAGCCTTCTTCACCGGAACAGCAGCCGAAGTAACCCCCATCCGCGAACTTGACCGCATTCAAATCGGTGAAGGTTGCCGTGGCCCGATTACCGAGAAAATCCAAACCGCTTTCTTCGATATTGTGCATGGACGCAATCCCAAGTATGCGCATTGGCTGACCAAGGTTTAACCCAGAAAACGATCATTATGACCACAAAAACCATTGAATTACTCGCCGCCGACCTCAACCGCGAAGGGGGGGTGCATTGCCCTAGCCCTTTGTCCAAAATGGAAGTATGGGATACGCACCCTAAAGTCTTTTTGAACATCGCCAACGCAGAAGATCACCGCGTTCGTTGCCCTTACTGCGGCACAGAGTTTCAATTAAAAGCCGGTGAACACGTCGGCGGACATCATTGAATAGCCTCCTCATCGCCCCCCAGTGGATTGGGGACGCGGTGATGACCGAACCGCTGGTACGCCGCCTCCACGCGCGGGGCGAGCGTATCACCGTGGGCGCTTTGCCGTGGGTGGCTCCGGTCTACCGCGCCATGCCGCAGGTTGCGCAGGTGCTGGAATTTCCGTTTGCGCACGGCGGCTTGCAATGGCGGGCGCGGCGCGAATGGGCGAAGCGTCTGCGCGGACAATTCGATAAAGCCTATGTCTGCCCCAACTCGCTCAAAAGCGCGTTACTGCCGTGGTGGGCGGATATTCCTACACGCATCGGCTATCTGGGTGAATCGCGCTACGGGCTGTTGAATCAACGATTGCCAAATCCACCCAAAAATCACGACGGGGAACGTCCGCCGATGGTGGCGTTTTATTCGGCATTGAGTGGCGCTACCGATGCCGAAATTCAAACCGATAAACCTGCACTCAATTTGCCGCTAGCGCCCGTCCAGTCTGCACTAACAGCTATGAATTTAGTAGCAAATGCGTATTACGTGTTTGCACCCGGTGCGGAATACGGATCGGCAAAGCGCTGGCCTGCGCACCATTTTGCCGATTTAGCCGCACGCTTGCCGCTGCCCGTGGTGTTACTCGGTTCGGGGAAAGAAGCGGCGCTGTGCCAAGACATTGCCGATGCTGCCAACGCAGCGGGCGGGCGTTGTCACAACTGGGCAGGCAAAACCACGCTCGACCAAGCCCTTGCTGCGATTGCCGCCGCCAAAGCGATGGTGAGTAACGATTCGGGTTTGATGCACGTAGCGGCTGCGTTTGGCGTGCCGCAGGTAGCGATTTTTGGATCGTCCAGCCCGCTGCATACGCCACCCTTGAGCGATAAAGCGCACATCCTCTGGCTGAAATTGGAATGTGCGCCGTGTTTTCAGCGCGAATGCCCCCTATCAGGTGAGCGGCACACGCAGTGCTTGGAAAAAATTCAACCGGCGCAGGTACTCCGCTTCATTCCGCTGCCACCAAATTCCTAGCGCGACCACGCCCAGCCCCAGCAGCGTGAGCGCGAAGGGAAACAGCAAACTGTCCCGAAACACTTGGTGCGATAAATAGCCCAAGTAGCCCGTCACCCCGAACGCGCCCAGTATCGTGAAGACGCGCCTTCCAATGGCTGCGCCAAAAAATACCAGCCCGACGTTAATCAGGCAGTACACGGCTTTGCCCCATTCGGAGCCAGAATTGCGGAAACTCAAACTGCTCCACGCCATAATTGCGCCGAACAAATACAGCCAAAACGCATAATCTTGTCGCCATTCAGGGTCTTTCGCTTGGCGGCAGCGCAAATCGACCATGATGGCGATGGCTACCGTGATCAACCCAAAAACCAAGGACATATCGCGCCTCAACTGCCAGTCCCAATGCTGGGATTCTTGGAAGAGGAAATTGGCAAAATCCATGCTCATATACCAAATCGTGACCGCCAGCGGCATCACCATAAACGGTAAACGGTAGCGCCACAGCATCACCACCCCCGCCATGAGCGTGGCAAATTCCAGCGTAATCCAGCGCCAGTTGATGTAGGTGTGGTACGCGGAAAAATCCTCCAGCCCGCCACGGGTTGCCGCCCACAGCCCCATCGCGTGCTGGGCGCACCATACGATGAGCGGCACGAGAACAATCGCCAAGGTCGCCAAAATGCCAGCGGGAATCATGAAACGCCGCGCCTTCAAATAATCCGCCACCTTGAGGCAACCGACCAGATATGCCGCGCTAATCAACAACAATCCCCATGACCCAAACGCCGACCAACCCAGCGTCATGAACAACGACATTGCGCCAATTGCCACCATGCCGCCAAAATAATACAGGGTGTTGGTAAAGCTAAATCCCGCACTGGGTGGCGCGGCGGTCGATGCGGGGGATGCCGCAGAGGATGCCGCGTTGCTTGACCAGCGTCGCCACAACTCCCGCGCTTGGGTTGTGGTGATGATGCCGTCTTGAACGGCTATTTTGAGATCGGTTTGAGTGATGGATACCGCCATGTCAACCTCGTGAAAACAGGATCAATTACAAACGACTCAGTAATTCTGCCTTCTTTGCCGCAAATTCTTGCTGCGACAAGATACCACGCGCTTGCAATGTTGCCAACTTTTCGATGCTATTGAAAATATCGCCCGA
>CALMCD010000336.1 GCA_937863075.1 uncultured Rhodoferax sp.
GAACCCGCCGTTTCTGCCCTTGCCGAATCGTATTTTTCCGGCTCAATTCCGCTGCAAACGGCGGCGCAACGGGCGGTGCAGGCCGGGCAATCGGCGTGGGATTTGGCGCAGTTTGATTTATTGCGCAGCCAAAAAGCGCGGCTGCAAAAGCGTTTTTCCAACATCTTCCAGCACCTGCTGCACGCCAAAGAATGGCGACCTGCGCGATGGTCGTTGGTGGCGCTGGTGGCGGTTCACATCGTAGGATTGCAGGCGTGGGCGTGGCAAACGCAGGCGGCTATTAAGGCGAAAAAAGCCCAAATCAACGCGGTATTGTTGACCACCTTCCCGCAAACACCGTTGATTGTGGATGCGCCCGCGCAAATGGCAAAAGCCCTTTCATTGCTGCAACAAGAAAGCGGAGCCAGCACCCGCAACGATATGGAAACATTGTTAAAACAATACCAAGCCAAAAATGCCAATAATGGAGCAAACAACGCCACAATGCCCGCCGATACTGCACCTATAGCTATTGAATTTGTAGCAGGTGAATTAAAAATAAAAACCCAAAAAGGCGATACAGTGGTTCTGAAACCGGAGTGAAAACCATGAAGTTATCTGAAAAATGGCACAGCCTTGCTACCCGTGAACGCCGCCTTATCCTCGGTGCGGCGGTGTTTATCGGTGTGGCGCTGGTGTGGGGTTTGTCGATTGCACCATCGTTCAAAATGTTGAATACGGCGGATTCGCAAATGGGTGTTTTAGATACCCAATTGCAAACCATGCAATCCATGCAGCAGCAAGCGCAGGCGATTCAGCAGCGCCCACCGTTGGCGTATGACGATGCGGTCAAGGCGCTCACCACCGCGACCACGCAAAAACTGGGCAGCTCGGCGCAAATCAGCGTGCAAGGCGATAAAGCGATGGTCACTTTGCAGGCCGTGCCGTCCGATACGCTGGCGCAATGGATGGAGCAAGTGCGCCTCAACGCCCGTTCTACGCCGATGGAAGCTCATCTCACCCGCGTATCCACCGCCGCCGGAGTCGCGTGGTCGGGTTCGCTGGCGATGCGTTTGCCGCAACGATGAGCGCCTCCATGCAAGCGCCTTGGCGTTGGGCGGCGGCGGGTGCGGTGGGCGGATTGCTCATCGGAATCACCCTTTTTGCACCCGCAAGCTGGTTAGCGGCGGGGATTCAGGCGGCAAGCGCGGGACACGTTCAAATCAACCATTCGCGCGGCACGGTCTGGTCAGGCGAGGGCGAATTGGTGCTAACCGGCGGCGCGGGCAGTGCGCAGGCCGTGGCGTTGCCCGGATTGGTACGGTGGAAGCTGCGTCCGGCGTGGAGCGGTTTTCAAATCGCCCTCGCCAGCGATTGCTGCACGCCCCAGCCGCTGCAAATCGAAGCGCAGTGGAGCGGCGCGGTGCAGATTCAAAACGGTCAATCCCACTGGCCTGCCAGCCTGCTAACGGGTTTGGGAACGCCGTGGAACACCGTCGCACCCCAAGGTCAGCTCCACTTGCGCACGCAGGATGTGCGCGTGGTGTGGAATCAGGGCGCGAAACTGCAAGGACAAATTCAGGTGGACGCGCTGAATATCGCCTCCCGCCTCTCGACCCTGCCAACAATGGGCAGTTATCGCGTGACGGTACAAGGCGGTGATGCCGTTAAACTGCAATTAAATACTTTACAAGGCGCGTTACAACTCAATGGACAAGGCGAATGGATCGCCAACCGCCTGCGCTTTCAAGGTGAAGCCACCGCCGCACC
>CALMCD010000337.1 GCA_937863075.1 uncultured Rhodoferax sp.
ATCCTTGGGAACTACATCGTTGGTATTACAAAGCCAGCGAACTACAACACTGCGCCAAATATCGTAGGGAGTGTGTCTCGATTTTATTAACTGAGAAAATGTTGATTTATCGGGGTACGCTTCAATGTTTGAGTTGACTCCAAACCCAACATAGACATCGGTTCGCTCTAACTCTTTCACTTCGCTGGTAAGTGCTGCACGCAGGGCGGAATCACTCAGTGCGGCTGTCCAAAATGACTTACCAACACCCCTCGCACCAATAACTAAATTGCATTCTAAACGTAACACTTTGACATGTGCTGGTGGTATATATAAATTGCGCTGATTTGGCACTTCACCATAGTTAGATGTCTTTATCGGTAATGCCTCTATAATGGCTTTTTGAATTTCTTGCACGTTATTCATCATTGTTGGTATCCTGTCTTGTTGTAATTCTGGTAATGCCAGCAATTAAATCACCAAAAATATTGTTAATCTCTTTAGGGTCGATCCCGTTCAATCGTCCGTGCATGGAACGTAATGCCGCAAATCCCCGATGCCAGCGTATGGGCCAAGGGCTATGAGGAGCCTCTTCGTCTATCTTGTCAAAGCTCCAGCCGTCATTAGCTCCCATTGCTGTTTCATCGTAAAGTTCTTCAATGAACAAATTCCAAGCATCTTCTTGTAATGACGAAAAATATGCCGCACTATCAAGTTCTGGTATCAATGCACCTACCAATTGAAGTCGTTCCCGAATTTCCCGAACAACTCCTGTTTTAAGCCAGTGTTGAAATAAGATACGATAACCAGACCAAGTTTGTTCCCCTTCAATGGCAAATAATAAAACCAAGGATGCACCTAAGTCAGTTACACAAGCAGATGAAACTTCATCAATACCCGCACGAGAGTCAATCAAAATAATATCGGGTTTAATCCGTTCTTCCAATGTGTTGATCAAACCTTGCAGGCGTTGAAACCAAGATTGCCGTCCATCGGTGGTTACCTTGGGCATCCACGCACGCCCTAGCTTAGAAACATACTCGCCCGCATCCTTTCCATGCGCAGGAACGACGTAAATATCCCCGTCGTGCGTCAGAGAACTGGTGGCAACCATGTGATCCAATACAGCTTTCCCATTATTCGCCAAGTCTTCTACTAACCAATCTGTAATACCAAAAGTTGGGCGGCGGTCACTGGGCAACAATGAAGACGAAAGCCCGGGTGATTCCAAATCCAAATCGAGCACTAATACTCGTTTACCACTCTGTGCTAAAGACCACGCCGTAGCCGCCATTGCGGTAGATCGACCTACTCCACCTTTGATGGAGAAAAAAACGACACGCGGTACACCTGCTGCGATGGGTGATATGGTTGACCAATTGCTTTCAGTAGTGAGGCGATCAATAACAAAGACACCCGCAATCTCCTCAAGTGGAGCAGCAAAGCAATCCGTTTTTACCGCGTCAATGTCTTCCTCAAAAAAAATAGCTTGATTAGCAGGAAATGCGTGCGCACCTAGTTGTTCAAACATGGCTTGCGTAATGGAATCCAAAGTGGTGTGTGCTTGGGCATCTTCTTCCCACTTCTCCGCCACTATTAAACGAACTCGACCATTTAAATCGCGGTTGATATAGATAGGTGCTATCCGCTTAACTTCTTCGCTATAAGGCAGAAGTATTTTTGTTACTTTTGGAAGTATTTCATCAAACGTAGTCATACGTTACCATCCCATTTCTATTGTTGCTCTTTTGACAATTTTACTAATCTCATGTGCAGCCTTTTTATGTGGTTCCACACGGGCAAAGTCAAAATTTTCTTCTTGTTCATAGCGTTGCTCTACCTTCCAATCTGTAAAAGGATCAGAATTAGACAAACCATATATCTGCCCATTTGTCCCTGAACAATAAGTTGCGTAACGCATCCAGACTTTATCTATATGTACCCTATCCTCTTTTTTCACTGGTGCACCGTCGGATTCTCGTATTGTCATACCAAAAGCACACATTAGACGTTTCAGACCGCATTCTGCAGCCATGCCATAAAGGTGATCTGCATTTGCCAAGCGCGAAGGCTTATTCCTAAATAGCAAATCAGCATCGGATAAATGGCGGTAGTGTGCATTTAAAAAATCAGCAATATTCATGGGATTCCTATCTGTTCTCCGTAATCATTTTTGCAGCAACCGCCCCAAATACCGCCCCGTATGGCTC
>CALMCD010000338.1 GCA_937863075.1 uncultured Rhodoferax sp.
GTGGATGGCACTGGCACACAATGAAGCACCTTGGTGTGTAACGTGAACTGCGCCCCACTACTCTAGCACCCCTCCTCTTCGATAACCTCAATGGGTGCGCTTAACTGATAACCCAAACCGTGAATGGTACGGATAAGGGATGATGATTCAATAGACTGCAATTTTTGCCGCAAGCGGCTGACCATTACCGCCACGTTTTGCTTGGTTTGGGTGAAAAATTCGGTTGCAACGCGGTAATCGTTGGCGGAAGCGAGTTGATGGAGAAAATCTGTTTCTAGTAAAGTTAATTTCACAGGGATATAGCGATCTTTTTGAATCGTACATCGCTGTAAATTCAAGCGTAGTATCTGAAATTGAGGTTTTTTACCCAAACGCTTGTCCAAATTATGGATAACTGATTCCAACTCCCCTACATGGGCGGGTTTGGTTAAATAAACATCGGCACCCATTCCATAACCCAAGGCACGATCATAAGCTGCATTGCGTGCGGTCAACATCACAATACCTATATGGGGTAAAGCAATGCGGATTCTTTTAGCAATTTGGATACCGTCTTCATCGGGAAGATTCAAATCCAAAATCAAAATATCGGCTTGTTTTTCTTGCAACGCAATATCCAATAAAGCGCCACTGCCTACGCCGCGCACATCCCAATCGGGGCGACTGAGAAAATCGACCAATTCTTCCCGTAAATCGACATGATCTTCTACTATGATGATATTTAGCATGGCAATCTCAATTCAAAAATAACCCGATTCCCACCTTCATTACGGTACAACAAATCACCCCCTAAACGCCTGGCAACGCCTTTTACCCAATAAAGTCCTAAACCTGTTCCAGTAAATTGCCGTGAATGCTTTGAGCGGTAGTATTTTTGAAAAATCATTTTTGTATCAGGTAAACATTCTTTATCAACCCAATTAGACACTGTAATACTCAATTGTACCCCTGATTTTAATTGCATATCAATAATTGAATCTTTACTTGAATACATCAAGGCATTGTCAATTAAATTATTCAACATCATATTGATTAATATACCATCCACATTTACCATACAATTTTTTGGCAATTGCGCGTTAATACGTTGGGGTGATGGGCTGTTTTGGATGGTTTCATTGATGATTAAAATCATATCACAATTACTAGCATGAATGTATAGCTTATCTTGATCCAGCGCATCGGTTGCACGAGTACGTTCTAGCACAGCATCCATGCTACCAATTGCCTTTTGAATACTTTGGATACGCAAATTTTGTTTAGTAACATCGGTAACTCGACCGCTTGCTAAATTCATTATTGCTACACGCATTGTCGTCATTGGTGTTCTAATTTCATGCAATAACATACTAAAAAAACTAGCCTCAGCTGCACGATTGGATTTTTCTAATTCTAATTCTTGTCGAATTTTTTCCGCCTCAGCAATAGTATTTTTTATAGATTGATTTTTTAAATAACGAAGTCTCTCTAATATAGAAATGTGCAATAAAGCAAGAAAGAAGCTAGTTAATAATCTTGGGTAAACATGGAAATCTCCCATAAGTGCCAATCCAAATAATGGAGCTGTAAAGTAAATTAAGTATATGCTTAGTAAAATCGGAATTCCTCGTAGCAAGTAACGAATAATTCTATCTTGAGGTTTTACAAGGCACAGAATGATGGTATTAAAAATAGGTGATACTAAGCCAATAAATGTGGCTGAAGACATAGCTAATTGAACTTTTCCCAAGGCAATTCCAAGCAAGGCAATTGATGGAAATATATAGCCCATAAAATAAAGACTCCATAAAATCCATTGTGGGGGTTTATAACACTCAATTAGTTTTAATAAAAATATTACTGATGTGGATAAATGCAATACCCCAACCACACTGACTAGGGTATCTGCTAAAAATGGGGAATGAGGAAATAAGTATTTAGCTGCAAACCCCATATGACCCACAGCGATTAGCAAGTTAGTGGATTGGAATGCAAAGGCAATACCCCATAAAGCATCACGACTCTGCACAAACCGCCACAGCAATACCAACATTAGCGCGAATACCAAGCCTATGTATATCCCAATCAATATATGTGTTCCGCTATCAAAAGCTGCGGCATCTGTCTCGGTTTCTACCCGTATATCAATTAGGCTTACGCTGCTGCTGGCAATCCGCACAAAAAACGTACTGACAGTACGTGGCTTGGGTGTGATGTTGAAAGAAAAAACCCGATCCTTGCGAATGCGGTCACTAAACGCAAAGCGATCGCCCATTTGCTCAGACGACCATCCCTCGCCTTCGGTAAAACGATAAAGTCGCACATCATCCAAAAACGTAGGCTGCACCGATAGTACCAACTGCGGCACAGCGCTGGGCGCGATTTCGACTTTCAGCCATGTGGTGGTAGGGGTGTACCCGCGCGAAAGCGGAATTTGCGTGGGGATGAATTCCATTTGCTGCACATCTTCCACGCGAAAGCTGCCCGCACTGTCCACGTAATACCCGACTCGGGTAATAAACTTTTCTTGTGCTTGCACCGACTGAAAAGGAAAGCAAAGCACAAAGCCCCACAAAAAACAACCCACATAGCGCAAGAAACCCATAAAAACCCCCTGCCCGATTATTACAAGTTCTTGCAATGCCAAAAAAATGGTTTGCTATCGTTGGAATTATTGCAATTTTTTACATCTTTAGCGTTACATACTATGCCAATTTCAATTCCTCCGCCCTTGATTAACCGCACATTGCGGCTGATAAGCTGGTTCTTTGGTTGCTTCATGCTTTGGTGCATGGCACAAACCTCCGCATTCGCAGCTACGCCTATGGTGGCGGCTGGCGGTTACCATAGCTGCGCCCTTGATAGCAGTGGTGCAGTAACGTGTTGGGGAAGTAACAGCAATGGTCAATTGGGCAACAACAGCAACACCAATTCCAAAATACCCGTACCCGTACAAGGTCTCACCAGTGGCGTGAAGGCTATTACGGCTGGTTATGAGCATACCTGTGCTATTGATATTAACGGTGCGGTTAAGTGCTGGGGGAGGTAATGATTCTGGTCAACTGGGTAATGGAACTAAGACCAATTCAACCACCCCTGTGCAAGTTTCTGGACTCACCAGCGGAGTGAAGGCTATTGCGGCTGGTAATAGTGGGTTTCACACTTGTGCCGTTAATAGAGCGGGTGCTGCCCAGAGCTGGGGGTATAGTGGGTATGGTCAAACGGGTGGAGCGGGGAATTGGCGTACTACCCCCGCACTAATTTCTGGACTCACCAGCGGTGTACAGGCTATTGCTGTTAATGGCAATCACTCATGTGCTATTGATAGTAGTGGCTCTGTTAAATGCTGGGGGAGGAACTTCTATGGTCAATTGGGTAATGGAATCACAACCAATTCCAGCACCCTCACCCCCACCCCCGTGCAAGTCACAGGACTCACCAGTGGCGTTACGGCTATTACGGCTGGTGGCAGTCACACCTGTGCCTTTGACAGCAGTGGTGCTGCACAATGCTGGGGATTCAACAGCGATGGTCAATTAGGTGACAACAGCGTCACCGATTCCAACATACCCGTAGCGGTGAGTGGACTTAGCAGTGGCGTTACGGCTATTGCTGCTGGTTACTCTCACACCTGTGCCATCGACAGCAGTGGTGCTGCGCAATGCTGGGGAAGTAACATCTATGGTCAATTGGGCAACAACAGCACCACCAGATCCAACATACCCGTAGCGGTGTTAACCAAATCGCCTCAAACCATCACATTCGGCACAGCACCCAGCCTAAGCTATGGTGCTACAGCCACGGTCAGTGCAACAGGTGGTTCATCCGGTAATGCAGTTACCTTTACCAGCACTACCACCAGTATTTGTACGGTGGATAGCAGCACTGGTGTGGTAACGCCCGTGGCAGTTGGAACTTGTACCATCGCAGCGAACCAAGCAGGTAATACCAGTTACAGTGCAGCAACACAGGTTACGCAAAGTTTTACGATTGCCCAAGCAAGTCAAGCAGCATTAACGGCAACGAGTAGCAGTAGCAGCATCACTTATGGTGGTACAGCAACACTGGGTTCTACGGGTGGTAGTGGTAGCGGTGCAGTGACCTATGCCAGCAACAATGCCAACTGCACAATTAGCGGTACAACTTTGACTGCCGCCGCAGTGGGTTCGTGCACCATCACCGCAACCAAAGCAGCCGATACCAACTACACGGTTAAAACGGGAACTGTCACTATCACAGTTACCCAAGCGGCTCAAGCAGCATTAACGGCAACGAGTAGCAGTAGCAGCATCGCTTACGGTGGTACAGCAACACTGGGTTCTACGGGTGGTAGTGGTAGCGGTGCAGTGACCTATGCCAGCAACAATGCCAACTGCACAATTAGCGGTACAACTTTGACTGCCACCGCAGTGGGTTCATGCACCATCACCGCAACCAAAGCAGCGGATACCAATTACACCGCAGTGAGTTCTACTTCCATCACCATTACAGTGACGCAGGCAAGTCAAGCAGCATTAACGGCAACGAGTAGCAGTAGCAGCATCACTTATGGTG
>CALMCD010000339.1 GCA_937863075.1 uncultured Rhodoferax sp.
CACGTAAATCTAAACTTGAGCTGTATAAAATACAATCATACACCCTGAAATCCAATCCGCTAAAAGCAACGACGTAAACCCCTCCCATCATGCCACACGAACTAAAAAACATCAACTGGTCAGCCCCGTGGTTAGCATTCTGGCGCGAACGGGGTGAGCCGATTGCGCAGCGTATTTTGGCGGGAATGTCCGCGCCGGATGCCCTGAATGCCGCACAAGCCGCGCCCGTTCGTTTTGTGCCGCAAACCGATTTACCCGCTGGCATGGCTTATGAAGCGTTTATTTTTGATACGCACCAAGTCCCCACGCGCGAAGGGCTGCACGATTTTTTCAATGCGCTGTGTTGGATGGAATTTCCGCGTACCAAAAAGCGGCTCAACCAACTGCAAGCCGCGCAAATCGCCCAGCTTGGCGTGGCGGCTGAACGCGGTGCGGTGCGCGATGCCATCACGCTGTTCGATGAAAACGCCGCCCTTCTCCAAGCGCCCGATGCGTTGTGGAATGCGCTGGTTGCCAAAGATTGGCACGCCGTTTTTCACACGCACCGCGATTTATGGCAACAAAGCCAGATTATTCTTTTTGGACACGCATTGATGGAAAAACTGGTTCAACCCCGTAAAAATATCACGGCACACGTTTATCGGGTGGAGCAACTCTCGGATAAATGGTTAGCCGCCGATTTAACTGCTGAAAAAATCGCCAATAAACCATTTGCGCACCTGCCCGTGCTGGGCGTTCCGAATTGGTCGGTGGAAAATGATAATCCTGATTTTTATAACGATACCAGCGTGTTTCGTGCGCCGCGCGGAAATCAACCGGATACGAAACCGCAAACGCTTGTTCTGGGTGGCGGATGCTTTTGGTGTACCGAAGCGGTGTTCACCGAAGTGCGCGGCGTGTTGGATGTGGAATCGGGCTACAGCAACGGGCATACCCGCAACCCGACTTACGAGCAAGTTTGCGCGGGCGATACGGGGCATAACGAAGTGGTTAAGCTGGTGTACGACCCCGCCCAGATCAGCACGCGGGAATTGCTAGAGATTTTCTTTGTGATTCACGACCCGACCACGCTCAACCGCCAAGGCAACGATTGCGGCACACAATACCGCAGCGGCATTTATTGCACCGATGCCGCACAAGAAACCGAAGCACGCGCGTTGATTGCCGAGTTAGAAAGCAGCCAAGTGTATGGAAAACCCATCGTGACCGAGGTCGTGCCACTGGCGAATTATTCGGCGGCAGAGGACTATCACCAAGACTTTTTCGCCCGCAACCCGTACCAAGGCTACTGCCGCGCGGTGGCTGCGCCCAAAGTCATTAAATTTCGTGAGACCTTTGCGCGTTTACGGAAAGCAGCACCTTAAAAACCCTGCACAATCCTTTCATCCTTGTGGATGATATTCGGATGATATTCAAGGAAGTTAGAAGGAAAAACTCTATGAAACGTATCTTTTTACTGATTTTGACCAACGTTTTGGTCGTTGCCCTGTTGGGCATTGTGGCGAGCCTTTTGGGGGTGAATCGCTACCTCACTGGCAACGGTTTGAACCTCGGTGCGCTGCTGGGTTTCGCCCTGATTATGGGTTTTGGTGGCGCGTTTATTTCGCTGATGCTCAGCAAGCAAATGGCGAAATGGACAACCGAAGGTATCCGCATGATTGACAACCCCCAAAACAGCGATGAGCAATGGATTGTCAATACCGTGCGCAAGTTTGCCGATAAAGCCCAAATCAAAATGCCCGAAGTGGCAATTTTTGACGGTGAGCCGAACGCCTTTGCGACCGGAGCATTCAAGGATTCAGCTCTGGTGGCGGTTTCCACGGGCTTGTTGCAAGGCATGACGCACGAAGAAATCGAAGCCGTTATCGCCCATGAAGTCGCCCACATTGCCAACGGCGATATGGTGACCATGACGCTGATTCAGGGCGTGATGAATACCTTTGTGGTGTTCTTCAGCCGCTTGATTAGCTACGCGATTGATAGCTTCCTGCGCAAAGA
>CALMCD010000340.1 GCA_937863075.1 uncultured Rhodoferax sp.
ACTGTAGCGGATTGTGCGCAAAGCGCGGTTTGGCACTATCATTCGGATTGACGTGTACGTCAATTAAAGAACCAACACAAAATCCATCGAGAGAGACAAATTCCATGAACGAACTCGCCAACTACCGCCCTGCGCACAAAGTGCGTTTTGTCACCGCTGCCAGCCTTTTTGATGGGCATGATGCGTCCATCAACATCATGCGCCGTATCCTCCAAAGCATGGGGGTCGAGGTGATTCACCTCGGGCATAACCGCAGTGTGGAAGAAGTGGTCACCGCCGCGCTGCAAGAAGATGTGCAGGGCATTGCCGTGAGTTCGTACCAAGGTGGTCATGTGGAGTATTTCAAATACATGGTCGATTTGCTGCGCACACGCGGCGGCGAACATATCAAGGTGTTCGGCGGCGGTGGCGGCGTGATTGTTCCGGCGGAAATTGCCGAGCTGCAAGCCTATGGCGTGGAGCGACTCTACAGCCCCGAGGACGGTCAGCGCATGGGTTTGGCGGGCATGATTGGCGATATGGTCAAGCGCTGCGACCGCGATTTAAGCGACCACGCGCCCCAGCAAATTGAAACCATCCAAGGACATTCTGAGGCAAACTGGCGCTCGCTTTCGCAACTGATTACCGCGATTGAATCGAATAAAGCCAATCCGGCTGTAACGCACGCTGTCCGTGCAGAGTCAGCTACCAAAAACGTAGCAGTTGTCGGCATTACGGGAACGGGCGGCGCGGGTAAATCCAGCCTTACCGATGAGCTGATTCGCCGCTTGCGTTTGGATCAAAACGATAGCCTGCGCGTGGCATTGATTTCCATCGACCCCTCGCGGCGCAAAAGTGGCGGCGCATTGTTGGGCGACCGCATCCGCATGAACGCAATTGCGCCGTGGAGCCAAGGCAGCCGCGTCTTTATGCGCAGCTTGGCAACGCGCGAGTTTGGTAGCGAGATTTCCGCCGCCCTGCCCGATGTCATCGCCGCGTGCAAAGTGGCAGGTTTTGATTTGATTTTGGTCGAAACGTCCGGTATCGGGCAGGGTGACGCGGCGATTGTTCCGCACGTCGATGTGCCGCTGTACGTGATGACCCCCGAATTTGGCGCGGCAAGCCAGCTCGAAAAAATTGATATGCTGGATTTTGCCGAGTTTGTCGCCATCAACAAATTCGACCGCAAAGGCGCTGCCGATGCCCTGCGCGACGTATCCAAACAAGTGCAACGCAACCGCGAAGCCTTCACCACGCCGCCCGACCAAATGCCGGTTTTTGGCACGATGGCGGCGCGTTTCAACGACGACGGCGTAACGGCGTTGTACCAAGCGTTGAAACCGCGCCTCGCCGCGCTGGGTGTGCCGCTGAAAGATGGCGCATTGCCCACCGTGAACGTGCGTGCCAGCAGCAACCAAACACCGATTGTTCCAGCCGCACGCACGCGCTATCTGGCGGAAATCAGCGATACGGTGCGCGGCTACAAGCAACGCGCCCGTGCGCAAGCCAAGCTCGCCCGCGAATTGCAGCAACTGCGCGAAACCGCCCGTATGCTGCACGAAGATGACGATGCCCGCGATGGCGCAAAAAACACCGTGCTGCGCCTCGCCACCGAACGCACCACGCGCCAAGACCCCGCCGCTGCGAAATTGATAGCGCAATGGCCCGACATGGTGCGTGCTTACGCCGGAAATGAATACGTGGTCAAAATCCGCGATAAAGAAATCCGCACCGCCTTAACGACACAATCTTTAAGCGGAACGACCATCCGCAAAGTGGTTTTGCCGACCTACGAAGACCACGGCGAAATCTTGAAATGGTTGATGCTGGATAACGTTCCCGGCAGCTATCCCTACACCGCTGGCACATTCGCCTTTAAGCGCGAGGGCGAAGACCCCACCCGTATGTTCGCGGGCGAGGGCGATGCGTTCCGCACCAATCGCCGCTTCAAATTGCTCTCCGAAGGAATGGCCGCCAAACGGCTTTCCACGGCGTTCGATTCGGTCACGCTCTACGGCAACGACCCCGATCCGCGCCCTGATATTTACGGCAAAGTCGGTAATTCGGGCGTTTCGATTGCCACGTTGGACGATTTGAAAGTGTTATACGGCGGATTTGATTTGTGCAACCCCGCCACCAGCGTGAGCATGACCATTAACGGCCCCGCGCCGAGTATTTTGGCGATGTTTATGAATGCGGCTATCGACCAGAATTTAGAAAAATTCCAAGCCGATAATGGACGCGAACCCACCGAAACCGAAACCGCCAAAATCAAAGAATGGGTATTAGCCAACGTGCGCGGCACGGTGCAAGCGGATATTTTGAAGGAAGATCAGGGTCAAAATACCTGCATTTTCTCAACCGAATTTAGCTTAAAGGTAATGGGCGATATTGCCGAGTATTTTGTGCATCACAATGTGCGCAATTTTTATTCGGTGTCGATTAGTGGCTACCATATTGCCGAAGCGGGCGCAAATCCTATTTCACAACTGGCATTTACCTTATCGAACGGATTTACGTTGGTCGAAGCGTATTTGGCACGCGGAATGCACATTGATGATTTTGCGCCGAATTTATCGTTCTTCTTCAGCAACGGCATGGACCCTGAATATACGGTGATGGGTCGTGTGGCACGCCGGATTTGGGCGGTGGCGATGAAAGAAAAATATGGCGCGAACGAACGCAGCCAAAAATTAAAATACCACATCCAAACCAGCGGACGCAGTTTGCACGCGCAGGAAATTCAATTTAA
>CALMCD010000341.1 GCA_937863075.1 uncultured Rhodoferax sp.
AATCACCGCACTGCCCCGCGCGGATTCCAACACCACGCCCCAGAATGCCCGCCACGTTAACGCCCGATACACCACCGCTGCCAAAATAAGTGCATGAAATGCCGCCACCGCAGCGGCTTCAGTCGGCGTGAATGCACCGGAATAGATTCCGCCCAACAGCACAATCGGCATCGAAAGCGGCAATGCACCGCGAAACAAAATACCCTTCCATTGCGATGATGGAATCGCTTCTTCGCGCGGCATATTGCGTTTTGTGGCGATGATGTGGACGACCAGCATCATCAAAAACGCCATCAAAACCCCGGGGACGACACCGCCCAAAAACAAAGCCCCGACCGATGAACCAGACACCAGCGCGTAAATCACCATCGGGATGGACGGCGGAATCATCGGCCCCAGCGTCGCGCTTGCCACCACCACCGCCCCCGCAAAACCGCGCGTGTATTCGGGTTTTTTCAGCATTTGGCGAATCGTAACTAGTCCGGGGCCTGCCGCATCTGCAATCGCACTGCCGCTCATGCCCGAGAAAATAACGCTGACCAAAATATCAACCTGCGCCAACCCGCCACGCATACGCCCGACCAAAATCCGGCAAAAATCAAAAATCCGTTCGCTTACCGTTCCGGCATTCATGGTATTCGCTGCAAATACAAATAAAGGCACGGCGAGTAACACATAACTGTTATACAAACCATTTCCCACTTGTTCGGCGACTAATCCCAAATCTTGTTTTTTGATTAGCAAATACGCAAAACCCGAAACCAGCATCGAAAAACCGATGGGCATACGCAGCAGCATTCCCGCGACCAGCACGGCAACCAAGGCGATGAGGGCGGTACTCATAATCTCAACTCACTTTCTAATCCCTTGCCTTGAACGGCTTGCACAATCACCCACGCGCTGCGTAATACCAATGCCACCATCAATAAAACCAGCGGTAAATAAACCCAGAAAAAAGGTAGTTCTAAAACGGGTGTGCCTTCGCGCTGCATGAATTTCACATAATCCCATGTTGCGGGTAAACCGATTAACGCCAATCCACCAATCAGCAAATTACCGATGATTGCCATGATTTGGCGCGTGCGTTTACCTACGCTGTTCCAAATTAAATCGAATACAACGTGTTCGCGTGCCGGAACCATAAAAGCGGATGCCCACAAAATAACCCAAATATAAATAATCACCGCTGCTTCATCCGTCCAAGGCAGTGGATAATTAAATCCAAAGCGGGCGATAATTTGGATGATAAAAACTGCAAACAACGCCAAAAACAACAGCCCGCCGATGCTATTCAACAAAAAACGGAGTTTATTGAATTTACTTGGTCGCATTGATTTTCTCAATCAGGTCTTTATTCCATACCTTGGCGTAATCCGATGCTTGATATTGGCTTTGCACGGTTTTGCGGAAGGCATTTACATCGGGCGTGGTGATTTGCAATCCTTGCTTTTTGAAGAAATCCAGCAGTTGATTTTCTTCCTTGATGGTATTGTCATTATTAAACGTGGCAGCGGCTTGGGCAGCGGCGGTTATTTTTTGCTTTTGTGCGGCGTTCAAACCATTCCATGTTTTATTGGAAATGGCAATAAATAAACTATCGACC
>CALMCD010000342.1 GCA_937863075.1 uncultured Rhodoferax sp.
CGCGCATCGCAATGCCAAGCCTTGACTCCGGTCAAAACGCTGATCGACATCCGCATCACACAACGCGGCAATTATGTGCGGTTGGAATTTGAAGCCAACGCCTTTTTGCACCACATGATTCGCAACATCATGGGCTGCTTGGTGCTGGTGGGGCGCGGCAAAAAACCTGTTACATGGATGCACGACGTACTAGCCGCCCGCGATCGCAAAGCTGCTGCCCCCACCTTCTCCCCCGAAGGACTGTATTTTTTAGGCCCTCGCTACGATTCCCGCTGGGGTATTCCGAACCGCACCCCTGCCTTTGACTGGCTACCATGACCCTACCTTCTTTGCAACGTACCCGCATCAAAATCTGTGGTTTAACCCGTGAAGAGGATGTGGATGCCGCCGTTGACGCTGGCGCGGATGCCATCGGTTTTGTGCTGTATCCCAAAAGCCCGCGTGCCGTGAGCGTCGAACGCGCTGCTGAACTTGCGTCCCGCTTGCCGCCGTTTGTCACGCCCGTACTGCTGTTTGTGAACCCAACTGCTACCGAATTTATAGCTGCAACTGCACGACTGGCGGGCGCTACAGCCCAATTTCATGGTGATGAATCGCCGCAGCAATGCCACGATTTGGCACACCAGCACCTCCATCGCCCGTATATTCGTGCGGCACGTATTCCCCTAGGGGATGGCGCAGCACGCTTTGACCTTTTACAATTCGCCCACGATTTTTCATCAGCCCAAGCCATTCTTCTGGACGCGCACGTTGAGGGGTATGGCGGCGGCGGTAAGGCATTCAATTGGTCACTTCTTCCTCCAAACGTCAACGCTCACCTCGTCTTGAGTGGTGGGCTCGATTCTGCCAACGTGGGCGATGGCATTCGCGCCCTGCGACCCCTTTTATCGCGCGGTAAAACGCTCGCGGTGGATGTGAGTTCGGGCGTAGAAGCGCTCGATGCCCACGGCAAACCGCGCAAAGGCATAAAAGACCCCCACCGAATCCGCGAGTTTATTGCGGCGGTGCGGGCGGC
>CALMCD010000343.1 GCA_937863075.1 uncultured Rhodoferax sp.
ATGACCCTCCCCTCTCGTGTCAAACTGGTGGATGTTGGCCCCCGTGATGGGCTGCAAAACGAAAAACAACCCGTTCCTGCCAGCGTCAAAATCGAACTGGTGCATCGCTTACAGGATGCGGGGCTGAAAGAAATCGAAGTCACCAGCTTCGTTTCACCCAAATGGGTTCCGCAAATGGGCGATAACGCCGAGGTGATGGCGGGCATCCAGCGTAAAGCGGGTGTGCGCTACTCGGTGCTGACTCCGAATCTCAAGGGTTTTGAAGCAGCCTTGGCAACGCAGCCCGATGAAATCGTGGTGTTTGGCGCAGCGAGCGAAGCGTTTAGCCAAAAGAATATCAATTGCAGCATCGCCGAGAGCATCGAACGCTTTGCCCCCGTGGTCGAAGCAGCACGGGCAGCGGGCATTTATGTGCGTGGCGCGATGAGCTGCACGGTCGGTTGCCCCTATGAAGGCGACATCGCACCGGAGCGCGTGGCGTATCTGGCAGGGCTGATGCGTGGCATTGGCGTGCAACATGTCGGCGTGGCGGATACCATCGGTGTAGGCACTCCGCTCAAAATCGCACGCGCCGTTGAAGCCACTTTGCAGCATTACAGCATCGACGATATTTCCGGTCATTTCCACGACACCTATGGGCAAGCACTCGCCAATACGCTCATCTGTTTGCAGATGGGCGTGTGGCAGTTTGATACATCCATCGCCGGTCTAGGCGGTTGCCCGTATGCCAAGGGCGCGACCGGAAATGTCGCCACCGAAGACGTAGTTTATATGCTGCACGGCATGGGCATTGAAACGGGCATTGATTTGGATAAGCTGATGCAGGCGGGCGTTTTTATCAGCGACTTTTTAGGGCGTAAGCCGAATTCCCGCGCAGCCAATGCGTTATTGAAACGATAAAAACACCATGAAAAATCAAAAAATCTGGGCGGTGATTCCCTGTGCAGGAACGGGTTCACGCGCGGGAACGAATCAACCCAAGCAGTACCAAAAAATTGCAGGAAAGCCGATGGTGCTGCACACCCTCGCTGCTTTTGCGGCGGTGGCACGGGTGCATGGTGTGTTGCTGGTCGTTGCACCCAACGATACTTTTTTCAGCACCCCCGCTATGGCACAAAAAGCACCTATTTTTGTGGCGCACTGTGGGGGCGAGACACGCGCCGCCAGCGTGTTGAATGGCATTTCGGCACTGCTCAAAGGCGGGGCTGATGAAAAAGATTGGGTGCTGGTACACGATGCCGCCCGCTGCCTCATCACCCCTTCGCAAATTGATACGCTGATTAGTAACTGCGAACACGATGCCGTGGGTGGATTGTTGGCGATTCCGTTATCGGATACCTTGAAACGGGGCGAAAACGGCATCGTGGTAGAAACCGTCAACCGCAGCGATAAATGGCTCGCCCAAACCCCGCAGATGTTCCGGCTGGGCGCACTGCGCGATGCCCTGCAAACGGCGGGCGCTCAAGTCACCGACGAATCCAGTGCCATGGAATTAGCCGGAT
>CALMCD010000344.1 GCA_937863075.1 uncultured Rhodoferax sp.
AGCCCGATGAATGAAGGGAGATGTGCAAATACGCAACACAGAATTGGTGCGTAGCTTTAGATTCTACCGCGAATTCGGGTTTTCACCTAATCTTGACGCTATAGCCCCTTGAAATATCCCCCCCCAGCGCCACTTATGCTGCAACCGGAGGATATTTTCATGCGAATCGACAAATTCACCACTAAATTCCAAGAAGCGTTGGGCGATGCGCAGACGCTGGCGCTCTCGAACGACCATGCCTACATCACGCCCGCCCATATTTTGAGCGCTCTGCTGCGGCAAGAAGATGGCTCTAAAGCACTGTTGCAGCGCGCCGGAGTCAACGTCAGCCAACTGCTGGCGGCGGCGGATGCCTATATTCACAAGCAGCCTAAAGTAGAAGGGCAAGAGCAAATCAACCTTGACCGCGATGCCAGCGTGTTGTTGCAAGGGGCGGAAAAAGAATCCATTAAGCGCGGCGATCAATTCATTGCCGCTGAATTGTTTTTGCTGGCGTTGGCGGATAGCAAGGGCGATGTCGGCAACCTCGCCCGCGCCAGTGGCATGACGCGCAAAGCGTTAGAAGCCGCGATTGATGCCGTGCGCGGCGGGCAGGCGGTGGACAGTGCCGATGCCGAATCGCAGCGCGAATCGCTCAAAAAATACTGCGTGGATTTAACCGAACGCGCCCGCTTAGGAAAACTTGACCCCGTGATTGGGCGCGATGACGAAATCCGCCGCGCCATTCAAGTCCTGCAACGCCGCAGCAAAAACAACCCCGTGCTGATTGGCGAACCCGGTGTGGGCAAAACTGCCATCGTCGAAGGGCTGGCGCAGCGCATTGTGGCGGGCGAAGTGCCGGAATCGCTCAAAGGCAAGCGCGTGTTGAGTTTGGATATGGCGGCGTTGCTGGCGGGCGCGAAGTTTCGCGGCGAGTTTGAGGAACGCCTGAAAAACGTCCTCAAAGACTTGGCGAAGGACGAAGGGCAAACCATTGTTTTTATTGACGAATTGCACACGATGGTCGGTGCTGGCAAAGCCGAGGGCGCGATGGACGCTGGCAATATGCTCAAACCCGCCTTGTCGCGCGGCGAACTGCATTGCGTGGGCGCGACCACCTTGGACGAATACCGCAAATACATCGAAAAAGATGCGGCGTTGGAACGGCGTTTTCAAAAAATCTTGGTCGGCGAACCCACCGTCGAAGCCACGATTGCGATTTTGCGCGGCTTGAAAGAGCGTTACGAAGTGCATCACGGCGTGGATA
>CALMCD010000345.1 GCA_937863075.1 uncultured Rhodoferax sp.
CGCAATTGCTGATCCAACTCCGCATAGCCTGCGCGTTGTTCAGCGGGCGCGAAGGGGTGGATATTGGCAAATTCCGGCCATGTAATCGGAATCATCTCGCTGGTCGCGTTCAGCTTCATCGTGCAACTGCCCAGCGGAATCATGCTGCGATCCAGCGCCAAATCCTTATCGCTCAAGGCGCGGATGTAGCGCAACATTCCGGTTTCGCTGTGGTAAGTGTTGAACACGGGGTGCGTCAAAAAAGCGCTTTGGCGCTGCAACGCGGCAGGAATCAGCGGGGCGAAATCCGCCGCATTGGCAAGCGCTTCGACGCTCGGCAAGGTTTGGTTATCCTGATTAACTTGCGCAAACACGCGCCACAGCAATTCGATGTCGGCGCGGGTCGTGGTTTCATCCAAACTGATGCACAGATAATTTGCACCAGCCATTCGCAGGTTAGCGCCCGCCAGCCGTGCATTGGTAGCTATGGAATGTGTAGCATCTCCCGTCATCACACACAAGGTATCGAACGCGCTATCGTGCAAAGGTGGGAAACCCAGTTCCTGCAAACCCTTCGCCACAATCGCGGTGTAAGTCGCCACGCGCTGGGCGATACGTTTTAAGCCTTCTGCGCCGTGGTACACCGCGTACATACTCGCCACCACTGCGGGCAAAACCTGCGCCGTGCAGATATTCGACGTGGCTTTTTCGCGGCGAATATGCTGCTCGCGCGTTTGCAAGGCGAGGCGGTAGGCGGGATTGCCGTGCGAATCCACGCTCACGCCGACCAAACGCCCGGGCATGGAACGCTTGAACTCATCCCGACACGCCAAATACGCCGCGTGCGGGCCGCCGTTGCCCATCGGCATTCCGAAGCGCTGGGTCGTGCCGATGACAATATCCGCACCCATTTCGCCCGCTGGTTTCAAGAGCGTGAGCGCGAGCAAATCGGCTGCCAGAATCAACGCCGCGCCCTTGCTGTGAATCGTGGCGGCGGAATCTGTCCAATCCGTCATCCAGCCGCTACTGGCAGGGTATTGGTTGATGGCGGCAAAATAATCGTCCTGCGCAATCGCGGCTTGCCATTCGGTGGCGGAGCGGATGATTTTTACTTCCAAGCCCAGCGGTTCGGCGCGGGTTTGAATCACTTCGATGGTTTGCGGATGGCAATCACCGCTCACGATGAAGACTTTGCCTTTGGCTTTTACCGAACGCTTCGCCAACGTCATCGCTTCGGCGGCGGCGGTGGCTTCGTCCAACATCGAGGCGTTGGCGATGGGCATGGCGGTTAAATCGCACACCATCGTCTGGAAATTCACCAGCGCTTCCATCCGCCCTTGGCTGATTTCGGCTTGGTAGGGCGTGTAAGCGGTGTACCACGCGGGGTTTTCCAAGATGTTGCGCAGAATCACGGTGGGCGTGTGCGTACCGTAGTAGCCCTGCCCGATGAAGCTCTTGAACTGCTGGTTTTTCGCCGCCATGCGTTTCAATTCTGCCAAGGCTTCGGCTTCGGTCACCGCAGGCGGAATTGCCATGCGGTCAGCCCGCGCAATGCTGGCGGGAACGATGCCATCAATCAATTCTTGGCGCGTGGAACAGCCCAGCGCTTGCAGCATGGTTTGTTCTTCCGCCGCATTAAAACCAATGTGGCGGGCGACAAATTCGCTGGAATTTTCCAATTCGGTTAATGGAGAAAGGGAATTTACGCGCATGGCTCATCCATCAAAGCATCGAGTTCAGCCGCGTTGGACAATTTCACTTGGAAAAACCAGCCCGTACCCAATGGATCGCTGTTAGCGAGGGAAGGATCGTCGCGCAAATCTTCGTTCACCGCAATCACCGTTCCGCTAATGGGCATATACACATCGGCCGCCGCTTTCACGGATTCGACCACGCCGGCGACTTCTTTCGCCGCAAACACTTTGCCGATTTCGGGCAACTCCACAAACACCACATCGCCCAAAGCATCTTGCGCGTGCTGGGTAATGCCCACGGTGGCAATATCGCCCGTTACAGAAACCCATTCGTGATCGGGGGTGTATTTAATCAAGCTCATAAAAATCTCCAAAAATTAAAACGATTCAAAAATTAACGACAGAATTAACCACGGTAATAACGGGTCGGAACAAACGGCATCGAACTTACCACCATTGGCACGGGCTTGCCGCGCACAATCGCCGTCACCTGCGTGCCCAAGGCGCTAAAAGCGGTTTCCACGTAGGCGATGGCGATGGGTTTATCGAAAGTCGGGGCGAGCAAACCGCTGGTTACTTCGCCGATTGTGTTGCCGTTACCATCTTGCAATTCGGTGTGTTCGCGCACTGGAACGCGCTCCAAAGCCACGAGACCAATTCGCTTTCTAACGCTGATTGGCTCTGCAATAGCTGCTAGGATTTTGCTAGCACCCGGAAATCCGCCTTCCCGCGCACCGCCCGCACGACGCACTTTTTGCATCGCCCACAGCAAATTGGCTTCGACGGGGTTGGTGGTGGTGTCAATATCGTTACCGTAGAGGCACAATCCGGCTTCCAAGCGCAGCGAATTGCGTGCGCCCAGCCCAATCGGTTTCACTTCGGGCTGTGCCAACAAAAGGCGGGCAAGGGCTTCGGCGTGCGATTGATGCACTGAAATCTCAAAACCATCTTCGCCCGTATAGCCGCTGCGGGTGAGGAAAACCGGAATGCCGTTACCACCATCGTTTATAACGAAATCGCCGCCCGTCATAAACACCAGTTTTTGCACCTCAGGGCACAAACGCGCCAACGCCGTGACCGCTTGCGGGCCTTGCAGTGCCAAGAGCGCTTGTTCTGGCA
>CALMCD010000346.1 GCA_937863075.1 uncultured Rhodoferax sp.
TCCCAGTTGAGTTGCGCCAGTTGGCGGAAACAGTCAAAGCGTTGCAAGGGGGGAATATCCCCATCACCCAACCGATCCAACTCGTGGCGAATTTGTTGGGAGATGGATTTCTCCTGCGAATCCAGCATCCCAAATGCCACCAAACGCACATCATCGGCATCGTCACTGAGCAAGTTTTCCAGAATCGGGTTCGCCGTGCGGTTGGGAACGGCTTGCAAAGTGAGCAATGATTGCATCCGCACATCAGGCGCTGCCGATTGGTTGAGTTTAGAACGCAGCGACCCCTGCCCCACTTGAATGCTCTCTTTGGTTTGCACGTCAAATATCGGTAGTTCAATCAATTTCGGGATAGCAATACGCTGGCTCGCCTGAATGCTGCGAAAAGTAGCGCGGGTAATCCACCACAGCCCCACCGCCCCCACCACGGGAAGGACAAAAGAAAACACAAAAATCAATCCCACCACCGCTTTACGGGGATGCTGGTAGCGCGGGGGGAAAAGGGCGTGAATCAACCACCCTGCCGCCAAAGAGAGGAGGATATGGGCCACTAAAACCAGCCAAAAAGTCCACGCATGGGATTCTTGCATCATGATTAGGGTTGGTTGCGCAGGGCGCGTGCCAATTTGTCGATGGGTTCATCGTCGTAGCGATTGATGGCGACGCTTTGCACATTGATCTCCAATGAATCAAAATCACCTCGGAAATGTTCTTCCAACCAACCCTCAATCCGGTTCAAGAAACCATCTTTAATGGTGCGGGATGCAAAGGGGAGTAGCACGACCATCACCGGTATATCGTTCATCGTGACCCTCCAATACAAATCCAAACTGCGTTTAATCCGCATCATGTTTTCCGCGATTTCATCGCCGCGCAGATGGTGAAAACGCAGAACCACCACATGGCTGGTCATGGCAATTTTTTCCGCCAAACGCAGCATACGCCCCAGCTCATCGGCAAAGACAAAAGGCATCTCGGGGATTTTTTGCTGAATAGAAGCCACGCGCGGAGCCGTTTGCAAAATATCCGCGTAATAGCCCAGCAATACCAAGAGAATTTGGAGATTCTCGGTATTCAGCGCAAAAAACGGCATACGGGTAACGGCCAGCACCGCAACCATTTCCTCATTACCGGCGATCAGCGGTGCAATCACCAGTTGGCGGGTACGCCGCCGCAGGCTGACCTCTTGACCGGCAATGTGGGCGAGGTTGTTGCTCTCTAACACCAATTCCAATAGCTCGTCATCGGGGTCTAGCGGTTCGGGTTGCCCCAGTTGGGAGACTTTTTCCCCCAGCTTGTAACCCACATCGGTACGCTTGAGCAAGTAAATCGAAGCCACTTCGATATTGACGTATTGGGTTAATAGTTGCAGGACTTCGTTAGAACCCGGAAGGGCGTGCGTACCGATCTTCTGGTTTTGCAAATCCAACGCCATGCTGCGTAATTTGACCAAGGCATCCCGCAATGATCCGGGGCGTGCCAGCATTTCTTGCTCTAAACGGTCATGGGACTGGTTGAGCAGCAAATGGCGCTTGGTTAAGCGGGCAAGGCGTTCCGAGACATAGAGGTACGATTCTTCCATCCGCAGATTACGATCGCGCCAGACATCGCTAAACTCCCCACACAACAACGTGATCACACCGCCACCCAATAAGGATTCGATAGGGAAAAACCCCGGAATACGCTCGATCTGAGCCGCCACCAAGGTATTGACGATCACCAACATCCCACTGAGCAACCCCGGCATCACCCCATAGCGCAGCGCGATGAGCATAGGAACCAACCACAGCCAAGGAAAATTTACTTCGGATAAGGTCGGGTCTTCGGGTTGAAGCAACCAAACCAAGCCCAAAGAAAGGGCGGACATGATGACGATTTCAATCCACTGGGCGCGGGATGCGATTTCTTCAGGGGCTAGATTTTCCCGCGACAAGAATGCCTGTAATTGATCGGCGAGTTTGCGCGTCATACTTACTTGCTTTTGGTGGGGGAAGAAGGTGCCGTGGTGCTGGTGGGTGCGGTCGTGGTTTCTCGGGTCAGCGAGAGATTTCCAATCATGTCCGCAAGCAGGTTTTGGGCGGTGGCAGAAAGGGCGTGGCGACTCCATCCGGTTTTTGCACCCGATGCACTCCACACCACATTGTCATTGGACAAATCGACCACCAATAAACTGACCCCCACCGCTGGTTCTCCATCAATGCCCACTTTGTAGCGCCATTCTTCGACACTGCCCGTTACGCCAAAGCGAACGCCTTGGGTTTTCGCCCATTTTTTCGCGTCTTCTACCACTTTGCGCTCGCTGGGTTCAAACAAACTATCGCGCGACAGTGTGACGGGGTAATGTTGCAAGGCGGTTAAACCCCGCATCCGTAACTGGTGTTCCACAATCGCCTCGGCTGCCAAGGCGGCTTGGGGGGTATCGGTATTATTCGTAATGGGGAGTAATGCCCATTTACTACCCGCATCCAATGCCGTTTTATTAACCGCCGTATGGACGGTCGACGCACAGCCCGCAAAAAGGGTAATACACCCACCAATTAACAGTGTTTTGAAAAGATTTTTCATTATTGGAAGTCCTTAAAAATAATACCGGTACCTTATATGCAAAGATTGGGTGGCTGCATTACCCGGTAACATACTATTACCACTTTGAAATTGAATGCGTACATGGTCGGTTCCCGTGATTGAGCCTGCCACGCCGACAGAACCATTCACCGTCGCCCCTGCCACCGAATCTTGATTGGCACACATATTCAAAAAATACCGCCACGCTTTGGTGTAGTTTTGTTGCAGATTTTGCCCGCCCACATTTTCCCCCATGCCGATGCACAAGCCGGTCACTACACTGCTGCGGGGAATAAAGGGATCAAAGAAATCACGCCGCCGCTTGTCGCGCCCTTTACCTTCGTTAGAGCCTTCCTTTCCTTCTTCAGTCCCCTCATCCACTGGAATGGGCATCTGGGATGAATCTAACAACGCGCTGTAATCTTGCCAGCGAACGTAGGCATTGATGCGCCAATCGGGGTAATCCAAGCGCAGGCGATGCCCCAATTCAATATCGGCAAAACGCCCATTGCCCAATGCTTCGCCCGATTGACTGAAATAATCGGCAAAGCGCAAGCCCACCCGCATATATTCGCGTTTGCTCAAGGTGAAATTAGCCCCAATGCCCACGCCACTTTCGTAACCTGCCACGCGCATAGCGGGTGTGATGGTGGATTCGTTGTGGTAATCCACATACCCGTCGAGGCTGGAATGCCCCGTCCACTGGTAGTTATGCTTCAGGCGCACACCCCAAAAATGGGCAGATCCGTTTTCCAAGTTATTGAGTTCCAAGCTGGTTTGTGAACGTGTCTTGAACCAACGGGCTTCCAATTTGGTGAGCTGCGACCACTCTGGCGTAATCTCCGCCATGATTTTGTCTTTAGGGGTTTGGATTTGCCCTTTAGAGCTTAGTAATAAATGAAGCTGGGGGGTGACCACCCAACGCGCCTCCCAATGGTGGGTTTGTGCGGTTAAACCCGACTGCTGTTCGGACTGGCTGTCGAGTTGAATGTAGTTGCTATGGGTAGGGGCGTTCAGACGGAAGCGGTCGTACATCGGCTCATCGTCTTGCAGCAGTTGTCCCTTAAAGGCAATATCCAGCGCCTGCGCAACATCCCCCAGTTCGTAGGCGATGTCATGGCGGTTGTAAAGCGGCAGGGCGTTGCTGTGCTTGGTCAATAATTGATTCAATACATGCGTTTCTTTGAGCTGCAAGGCAGTTTGACTTTCACCCCACAACGGTGCTTTATGGGCGTGGCGCACGTAGTTTGTCCACATCCAAGTCCGTGCATTGGGAAATTGCTCTTTGGCAATCGCCCAGCCCAAGATCAGGGCTTGGGTTTGTGCATCTTTTTCAATGGCTGGCACACCACGCAGTTGCGCCACCAAACGGCGTACCAATTCCATCCCCGGATCGCCCGGATTATCGAGAATAGTCATGCGTGCCAATGCCAATAATTCATTACTCTCATGGGGTTTGAGCAAAGCCAGAGGATTGGAATGCCGCTTTTTTAATTGCAGCCACGCATGTCGGCGCACCCGTTCCCCCATACCACTGCGGTTGATGCGGGTGAGGGCATCGGCATAATTCAATAAGGTGAGCGGGTCGTCGGCATTGGCATTCACGATTTTTTGATACCAATACACGGCCTGACGGTGTTCTTCTAACAACTGGCAAGCCGCCGCATACCCCGACCACAATGTCGTATGCTTGAGTGCCAATGCGCTGTATTTCAACATAAAGCGCTTTAATTCTTTGGTGCGCCCAGTATCCATTAAATGCCATATTCCCAATGAAACGGCATCGACATTATTGGATTCTAATTTCAAAACTATTTGAACATCCGACCAAACGGCATCACGGTTGCGCATTTTTTGGTGATAAAAAATACGCAAAAGTAAAAACTGAACGTTCTTTTCGAGGCGTGCTTTTTCTTCGTCATTCAACAAGGTGAGCAAATGGGTTTGAACGGGCAAATCGCCCAGTTCTGACATGATGCTAAAACCTCTGAAGAAATAATCGGTATTACCAAATTTACGCCATGCTTCAATGGATAGCTGGGCGGCTTGTTCTGGTGATTTTTTATTGACCAAGAAAATTAATTTTTCCCAGTCCGATTCCTGTGCTTTGGGTAAGCGTACATAATGCTCGAAGCTGCTGCGTGCGGTATTTTCATCCCCCAAAGTCCACGCAATTTGACCCAATAGTTCCCAGTACGCGATTTCGCTATCGGGAACAGAGGCCTCATGTTCTAGCATGATGTCGCGTGCCTTCTCCAATTTACCCCGACGCGATAATAAATGCACGGTATACAGAACATTTTTTTGATCAAACGGCTTTAAGCCTGCCATTTGAATATATAAACGCTCGGCACGATCATCATCGCCACCATTTTCTGCTAGTTTGGCAGCAAAATTCAGTAAAAGTGGAATATGACGGCGTTTATATTCATTCTCAAAATACTCAGAACCCGGAATAGCCTCAGCAGCGGCTTCATACAAGTTATAAATATCACGCCATTGTGTTTCAGTGGGCTTATTGGATTGGGCATAAATCGCCCATGCTTGCAACGCGAGTTTATAGTTACCGGAAAAGGGGGCTAACTCAATCACCTGCTGGATGGCCTCATTAGAATGATCGCCATTTTGAAAGAGATGCAACCATTGATCGGTCACCACATCCTTTTGATTAGTCCATTGACCAACCTGAATCAGGCGCATACGCCATGTTTTATCATGGGGTAATGCAGCGACTGCTTTTTGTGCGACCAAGAACGCCGCTTGGTTATCTCCAGCTTTGACGAGAATATCGAAGGCTAATCCATAATCGGCTTCATTAAAAGCCCGCATAGAACTATAACCCGGCTGCACTATTTGCGCATGGGGTGATGTCATTACGCCACCAACCAATGCAGCAAGCCAGTATTTACTGGGGTGTTGCATAAAAGACATTAGGGTTTAACCTCCAACGGCGGGGTAAAAACCAAAGCACGGGCATATTCTGCGGCCATCAGAGGTTTACCTGCTGCCAAAGCCGTTTGCGACATATATCGCAGGGTGGGTAAATCATTTTCTAAATCCCCAATATATTCTTTGGCACTATTCATCGCCACATCAAAATGCGAAGCCTGCATATAAGCACCAATACCTTTTTTAAAAAAGTAACGTGCCTCCTCCGTTGAAGTGGCTTGCACACGCGCAAATAAAAAGAAAGTAGCCGCTGCTTTATGACGACCTTCACCCAAAGCGGCATTACCCCATTCTTCTAATAATCCAGCCGACTGGGTGGCGCGGGATTTTTGCAAGAAAATAAGCCCTAGTTTAGGCTGATGCAGTTCAAATGCTTTCGCTGCATAGAGTAAATCCGTTTTCGGTGGAAATTCATCTTCCTTAACTCTTTCAATCAATTCCACCAGCGCACGTTCACGGCGCATTTGCTCGGCCTTGGAAATCTGTTTTTCATCGGGCGCATTGGTATAAAGATCAAACAACAGTGTGCTTGCCTCTACCCGCTGGCGCGGCGTGCCATATATAGTGGATGGAGTAAGTGCCGCTTCCATTTGCTGTAAATTCCATTGAGTACGCATGGTGCGTGCCAAGAATAAACCAATATCAGGATTATTAGGATCAGCGCGGTACAGATTATGAATATAGGAAAGCGTCAGCGCATCGGTTTCACGTTGCTGGTACAAAATATCAACGAGTGAGCCGCGTGGGAAAATAATCGCCAATAACCCCAGCACCAAAATTGCTGCTCCCAGCAGGTGAAAGGGTGTGGTGAGTTCCAGTCGGGCAACCTCGCCATCTTCAAGGGCATATCGCTTCGATCTGGCTGGTAACATTACTGCTGCTTGCGTTTAAGTTGGTTTGACTGGTTTGGCGAACTTGGCATTTTTCGGCATTGCGTAGCTCAAATTTCAAGGGAACATATCCTTTCAATGACCAAATAGAACGCCCTTTTTGAAATTCCGATTTTTCGATTTTGGCATTGGCAGATACCAGATAAGGGGTATTGGAGGCTTGTTCACCCATTTGAATTTCCGCCCAATCACCACTCAAATGCACATACGCATAATCTTTGTCTTTCATGGTGCGAAAACCCGCAACCGCTTGGCTATTTGCTACCTGAACATGACCGATGGAAGATGGTATACGCAGAGTACGCAAGTTTTGTGCCCCCCGAATACGCCACCCATTGGCAGATTTGGCTACTGCCATTTGGTGAAAATCCTGCACCTTGTAAGCGTAATCGGTAATATGCACGGGCGTAACATCCTGCGCCAAAGCGTAGTTAAATATCTTCTCCAACGATTTAATTCCAGCCATTTTGGTTGCAATATAGGTATGGAAGTAAATATCAATCGGTTTTAAGCGGCGGGGTGATTCGGTGAATTCAAAGGTTTCAATCACCCGCTCAAACCCATAAAAAGGCCCTGTCCAGTTATTGGTATAGACATTTTCATTTTGATTCGGTGCGTAGATTTGCAATGTATCAGAACGGGGTGTACCCAATCCCTCTACAGCAGCCACGCTATTATTGGATTTGGTTGCCACCGTATCGCCACCATTCATATTGACCATACCTGCTTCATCTACCATGCGCAGGGCATTACTACCGGGGACACAATCACCTGTCCATAAAAACACCTCTACCTTTTTACCCGGGGGGGCAAGTCGGCTTTCAATATAGTGTACCGAACCTTTTATTTCACGTTCCAAATTAAATTCATATCCCGGGATGCTAAGGTTATAACCCGACCCATCATCATCATCCGCCATTGCTTTATGCCAAAAGAAAGGATGAGAATAGCTATGGGATGAGATAGCAACATGGGGGAGCTTAAAAGTTTCTTTGGCGAGTTTTTCAGCGGCTGGGGATAAGTCTGGATGTAAACCTTGTGGTGATATTTCAGATTCAATAACAGAAATAGTCATAGGAATCGGGTATTTTTTAAGAAACCGATTCAAAACAACTTCACCGGCTAAAGGCGTACCCGGAATTTCAGCACGGCTAATAAAACCATCGCCATCCATGTGTACCATGAGCATTCGGCGACCCGCTTCGGTCGTTACATCCGGTACGGGCATTTTGGGTAGACGCAGGGCTTTTTCAAAAAATGCAAAAGGATTGATAACCCAGCGGTCACCTGCATTACCGGGTAAGGTAATAATGGAAAATGATTCCAATACATACCCACCCCACGGTGTAATCGCAGCGGCTACTTGCTTAAAAGAACCACGTTGTAACGTCAATAAATGTTCACTTCCAGCAGGTGGTTGAATCGCTGGTAATTCATAAAGCCCCGGACGTGGCGGTGTTTCAAATCCAATTAAAGGGCTTTGTTGAATAATTTTGATGGGTAATTTACTTGCACTGCTGGCATCTTCAAGGGTTAATCCCAGCACCGTATCCATACCATTTTGTATCATGAAATCATCAGGATTAACGAGGGCGATGGGGAGGTTATTTTGAACCTGTATCGTCAACCAGCGGGTAATACGCTCTTGATCGGCAGCGGGTGGAGTTTTGGCATCATTCATCCATACAATCGCACCCGCATAACGACCCGTTAGCACGCCTTGGGGTAATTGGTCTGAGTCTACAAATTCTAAGGAATAACCCAAGTAATTAATCGGCATAGCGCCCACACGTAATGCCTCCACCCAGTGGAGTTTGAACTCATTTTGCAATCGGGAATGGAGAACCAAGATTTTTCGAGGCATCACCTCGATACTTCCAACGCCCAAACTGGCAAGACTGGGTTCGGTGACCCACGGAATAATGCCCAGCGCTTCGATTTTCTTGGCGGTTTCGCGTGCTAATTCACGCTGCGCCGGATGCACATAATCAATCGACATCACCGTGAGTTTGTATTCTTTCTGCGCTTTTTGCAGTTGCCCTAATAACCATGCACGGTCTTCTTCACTTACTTCTTTGTAAACTTGTTTGCCTGCGTCATACCCCTGAAACAACGATTCGGCTACTACCATTTCAACATGGCGATGCACGTTCGGCAAAATCTCAAACCCCCGATTAAAAATCAGCTTGGCTTGGGGATAACGCTTTTTGAGCGCTTCAATCGTGGCGGACATTCCTGCTTCTTGCAAGGCGCGGGTTTCGGGTGTTTTGGCGACCAGATGGTACGAATCCAAGGTATCTAAAAAGAAACTGCGATAACCTTTTTCCCACAGAGGTGCGATCACTTTATCCACAAAGAAAGCGGGCCATGCGGCTTGGGACTGGTCAATGACGCGACTCCCCCAATCTTTGTTTTCACCCAGCAGCCAGTCTTTGGGGATGGCATCGGCGTAGGCACGAGAAGGCTGCACCTCGCCCAACGCAACATAAGCGACCAAGGCGGTATGGGGAAGTTTTTTGTGCAAGCTGGTGGGCTGCGGCACATGATCGGGGTCTACCACCACCGAATCAAACGCCTGCAATTCCGACCACGGTGGATTGGGGCCGTAAAAGAATGCGACCGTTGGCAGGGTTTGCGCTGCCTGTACTCCAGCCCCCCCCACCGTCAAAACGGTAAGCCAGAAGAAAGCCACAACGAATTTCGCTAATTTCAATGTTTTAAGAGTGTGAAGCATTTATCTAGTCCAGTCCCATCCAGTCCAAGAAAGCTCATAGTGTACTGATTTTGTCCAAAATCCTATACCCAGCACAGTATCCGCTTGCCAGACAACTTGTAAGTAAATACCCGCCTGTCGGTGCTTCCCAATCGAGCATTTCTCCGGCGCAAAATACGTGGGGTAGTATTTCTAGGTTGTGATTATTCCAACGCACACCACCAGCGCTGCTGATGGCTTCATCCAGCGGACGGGTCGCGCCAAGGGTAATTGGCAGGGCTTTCAGGGCGCTTGCCAGTGCTACGGGGTCATTGAACGCGGTTTTGGGCAGTAATTCGTGCAAAATGCCCGCTTTGATGCCGTCGATTTTCAAACGGCTCTTCAAATGGCTGGAAAGCGAGCGGCTGCCGCGTGGATGCTGCACTTCTGCCAACACCCGCTCCGGCGATAAATGCGGCAATAAATCCAGATAAAAACACGCGCTGCCGTTTGCCACCATTTCATCTCGTAACAAACTGGAGGCGGCATAAATCAAACTGCCTTCCACACCGGTAGCAGTTGCCACAAATTCGCCTTTGCGGTGAAACGGGTTCTGCGCATCACCGCACGTAATCGCTACCGATTTGAAAGGCTGCCCGGCAAAGCGACTCGAAAAATGCTCGCTCCAGCCGCCTTGCACGTCAAAACCGCAGTTGGCTGGCAATAAGGGCGCAACATCCACACCCCGCGCTTGCAACCAAGGAACCCAAGCCCCGTCCGACCCCAGCCGCGCCCAACTTCCGCCGCCCAATGCCAGCACCACAAAACGTGCGGTTACGGTATGTTTGCCGTTTGGGGTGTCGAACGATAAATGCGTTAGATTTTCATCTTCCCACCCCGTCCAACGATGACGCATGTGAAATTGCACGCCCGCCCGCCGCAAACGCTGCAACCAGGAGCGCAGCAAGGGCGCGGCTTTCATATCGGTCGGAAAAACGTGACCGGAGCTGCCGACAAAGGTATCAACCCCTAAATCTTTCGCCCATTCCCGCACGGAATCGGCTCCAAAATCCGCCAACCAACGGGCGATTTCCGGGCTGCGTTTGCCGTAGCGGGTGGTAAACACATCCATCGGCTCGGCATGGGTTAAATTCAAACCACCTTTACCCGCCAGCAAGAACTTGCGTCCCACCGACGGCATGGCATCAAACACCTGCACCGCAACACCCGCACGAGACAAAACCTGCGCCGCCATAAGACCCGCAGGCCCTGCGCCAATGACGGCCACATCAATAGGAGAATTCATTATTTTTTTCAATTTCGATTTATTTCAATCAACCGCCCCTGCGCCGTTAAAAAGGCGGTGCGGACGGTTTGCCCGGGGTAGGCGTGCGATACCGCAGCGTGGTAGCGAAGAAGCTGGCTGCGTAATTCGGCTTGTAGTTGAGGCTGGTAGGCCGATTTGTAATCCAGAATCCACCATTGTCCCACTATATCGGGAGTTCCTCGGCGTTGCACCAATCTATCCATGCGCAATAGTTCACGGTTGTGGTAAATCGCCACCTCGTTACCCTGCCATGCAAGCTGCGCGTCATCCCATGCCCACGCGCCTTCACCGGATACGATGGTTTGCGCTCCGATTAAAGCTTTTTCCATTTGTTCCGGCGACAAATCAAATTCCCGTGCAATGCGTTGCGGGTTGGTAAATCCAACGGCAGGGGTGTAGCGTTCCAGTAAACGGTGCATGGCTTGCCCAATGCGTGAATCGGCATCGTCTTCTTCGGATTCATCGGGGGTTGTCGCGGTTTTGGGTGTAGTTTGCAGAGTCGGCAAACACAAAAATTCAAACGGGGCGGGTTGATTCGCCTCGGTGGATTGCGGGGGGGCTACGATGGTGCTGGCTTCAACGGCGGTGCTGTGCGGCAATAAGCGTTCCCACCAACTGGGTTTTTGCCCACGATGCGGTTGCAGGCTGGAAAACACCAGCGTATGGCGACAGCGCGTCATGGCGACGTAGAGTGCATTCAATTCTTCCCGCTGGCGTTCGGCTTTTTCTTTTTCCAACAGCGCGGCGGTACACGCGGGAACACGGCTTTCGCTGGCAAGGAAAACAAAACGCTGGGGATACAAATTCTGCCCCGGCCAGTCGATTAGCGTTCCCATGCTGGAGGCGTTTTGTGCTTCGGCATCGGTATCCAGCATCAAAACGAGCGAGGCTTCCAGCCCCTTCGCACCGTGAACGGTTAGCAGTTGAACGGCCTCGCGGTTAGAGCGCACAGGTGCTTTGATGCCACCTTTTTTCAACTGCCGAATGAGGGCGTAAGCGGTCACGTAGCGCCCACCGTCCATATCCAAAATCGCCCCCAACAGCGCCCGCAGATTCGCCAGCACCGATTCACGCAGGGCGGGCAAAGCGGCGCAGGCGTATTTTTCCAAAATCGCCCCATCGGTATAAATGGCGCTGAGGGCATCGTGCGGCGGCAAACGGTTGATCCATGTTTGCCAGCGGGTGAGGGTTTGCGCGGTTGTGGTGTGGGGTTCTAAACAATTCCACCAGATAAGCGGAGGTTCATTGGGGTCGGTATTTTTGGATTGGAGTGCGATTTGCACCAAATCCGCATCATTGAAACCAAAAATCGGCGATTTCAGCACCTGCGCTAACGATAAATTGTGCTGCGGTGACACCAACACATCCAGCAGCGCGATGATGTCTTGCACTTCAGGCATATCGGCTAGCTCGTTTTTTTCGGGCTGCTGGGCGGGAACGTGCAGGGCGTTGAATTCGATTTGCATTAAATTCAAACGCTCGCGTTTACGGGACAGCACCATCACATCACCGGCTTGGATCGCACCGCTTTGCAGATGCTGCGCCAACCATTGCGCGGCTTGGCGGCATTCCTGCGTTTTGCGGGTTTCTTCTTCGGTGTGACGCGGCTCGGTCAGCGAATCACGCCAATCGTCCATGCTGATTTCTGCCGCTTCCTCAGCCTTGGCACGCGCGGGGCGGAAAATGCGGGGCAGGGCATAAATTGCGCCGTTGGCTTGGGATTCGGTGCTGTGGGCGCGAAAACCTTCAAACGCTTTTTCGTCTTGCGCTTGCTGCATCACCTGATTCACCCTATCCATGATGGCGGGCGCATTGCGGCGTGTGTGGTCGCAGTTGAGCAAATCGCCCTGCAAACCCGTTTGCACAAACGATTGCGCGGCTTTGAACACCTGCGGTTCAGCACGGCGGAAACGGTAAATGCTTTGCTTGGGGTCGCCCACAAAGAACACGCTAATCGACTTGCCAGCGCCCGTATAACCCGTCAGCCACGCATAGAGCGCCTGCCATTGCAGCGGATTGGTATCTTGAAATTCGTCAATCAGCAGGTGGCGAATTTGGGCATCCAAACGCTCTTGCACCCAGCCGCTTAACACTTCATCCGAGAGCAAACGCAGCGCGGTGCGTTCCAAATCATTCATATCCAACCAACGGGATTCGCGCTTCAGCTCTGCATACTCTGCTATCAAAATACGAGTAAGCCGCATCATCCGCCCTTGGTGCAGCCATGCGTGGTGCTGGAGTTTTTTGGTTTCAAATTCGATTGCGTAATCTTGGGCGATGTGGACGGTATCCAATCCGATTAGCTTCTCACTGAATTTACGTGGCGTTCCACTCGTGGTTAAAAGTGCGTTGCGTTGTGCCGCCATATCGCCATCGGTTAAAGCACGTTCGAGGGCGGCAGCGGCTTTGATGCAAGTTGTTAATTTGCTTGCACCCAAAGCCCCCGCCGCTTGCCATAACGCCTCTTGAATCGGGGCGCTGGTGAACCACGGTTCGGGCGAATCGGAAAATGCCACCGAATCGGCGACTATGCCTTGCTGATCCGCTAAATCAAATTCCACCCGTTTATTCAACGCTTCTTTGAGCGCAGCTTGGGCAGAATAGCGCCCGTGTTCGGCGACCAGCGCGGTGTAATCGGCACGCGCGGCGCTGTCAGCGGCAATGGTTTGGTAAAAACGGGGCCACACTTGGGCAACGGCTTCGGAATCGTCCTGCAACAGTTCGTATTGCGTGGGCAAGCCCAGTTCTTGCAGAATTTGCAGCGGCGAATTGCGCACCAAGGCCGCAAACCAGCCGTGAAAAGTGCGAATTTGCACGCTGCGGCTGGATTCCAGCATGGTGCGGTGCAGATTGCGCAGCTTTTCAATATCTTCCGGCGTGGGTTCGTGCGACCAGCCGCGTGCCAGCAGTTCCGTGCGCAGTTGGGCATCATCGGCTTGGGCAAATTCAACGAGCCATTCTTGCAAACGCTGGCGCATTTCTCCGGCGGCTTTTTTGGTGAACGTAATCGCCAAAATTTCGTGTGGCTGCGTTCCTTGCAAGAGCGCCCGCACAATGCGCGACACCAGCATCCACGTTTTTCCCGCCCCCGCGCAGGCTTCGACGGCTACGCTGCGGTCGGGGTTGCAGGCAATGGCATAAAAATGGCTACGTGGAATTTGAATTCCATTGTGTTCAAAAGCATTATGGGGATTATTTGCATTGTTCATCCCTCCGATTTTCGAGGATTAGAATCATTCCATGCTTGATGACCGTTCCAAATTATTGTTAAAAGCTCTGGTAGAGCGCTACATTGCCGATGGGCAACCGATTGGCAGCCGAACTTTGTCCAAGTCTTCAGGGCTGGAATTGTCCCCCGCGACCATTCGCAATGTGATGTCCGACTTGGAGGACTTAGGGCTGATTGCCAGTCCGCACACCTCGGCGGGGCGTATTCCTACGGCGCGGGGGTATCGCTTGTTTGTGGATACCATGCTGACGGTGCAAAAAACCTCGATTGGTGCGCACCACCTTGCACCCGACCAGCCGCAAAAAGTGATTTCCAACGCGGCGCACTTGCTGTCTAACCTGTCGCATTTTGTGGGGGTGGTGGTTGCGCCGCGCACGTCATCGGTGTTTCGGCATATCGAGTTTTTGCGGCTCTCCGAACGCCGTTTGCTGGTGATTATTGTGTCCCCGCAAGGCGATGTGCAAAACCGCGTTATCGTCACCGAGCAAGATTATTCGCCCTCCCAACTGGTGGAGGCCGCCAATTTTCTCAACAGCCATTACGTCGGGCTGGGTATTGAGGAGGTGCGCCAGCATTTGCAAGGCGAGATGGAATCGCTCCGCTCCGAAATTGCCAGCCTGATGCAAGCGGCGATTACCGTGAGTTCGGAAGCGATTACGGAAACGCAAGACAACGTGGTCGTATGCGGTGAACGGAATTTGCTATCGGTCTCCGATTTCTCCAGCGACATGGGTCACCTGCGCCGCGCCTTTGATTTATTCGAGCAAAAAGCCCAGCTCATGCGCCTGATGGATTGCACGGGGCAGGCAGATGGCGTGCGGATTTTCATCGGCGGGGAAAGCCGGATTGTGCCGGTGGAAGAATTGTCGATTGTCAGCACCTCCTATGAAGTGGATGGAAAAATCGTCGGAACGCTGGGGGTGATTGGCCCCACGCGAATGCAATACGACCGCATGATTCAGATTGTGGACATCACTTCCAAACTGGTGAGCAACGCCTTGAGCCAATCGCACAACCCGCAATGCAAATAACGCTACAATAGGCAACTCGGTTGGGGCGTTAGCTCAGTTGGTTAGAGCAGAGGACTCATAATCCTTTGGTCG
>CALMCD010000347.1 GCA_937863075.1 uncultured Rhodoferax sp.
TCACGCGCACCAAATTCATCGCCGATAGCGACAAATTCTTGTGCCAGTGCCAATTTGGTTTCCAGCGGGTCTTCTAAACGACCGCCTGCCGCGCCCCCTGCGGGTGTCGGGCTGCTGGGTAACTGGAAGTCATCCAAATTGAATTCCAACAACGCACCATTGCCATCGGGATTAGCGGGGATGGAGGCCGCAGGCGGTGGCGTAGGCGCTTTGGGCGTAGCGGCATTGGGCAATGAAAAAGCGTTGGCGGGTTCGTCAAAATTCAAGCTTTTGAGCATTTCTTCCAACGATTGATCGTCGTTATCCATCAAATTGGGCGCAGAAGCCTGCACGGGAGCCGGTGCTGGAGCGGGCGCTGAAAGATCAAACTCCATATCCAAAGCCGCATCCAAATTCGCATGCAAATCGGGCATGGGTCGAGGTGCGGGCGGAGGTTCAGGTTCGGAACGCAGCGGAGGAATCGACAACGGAGCCGACATCGAAATGGGCGGTTGCTCCGAGTGCATCGACAGTGAATCTGGCGCAATCGTCGGTGCATTGTCTTCGGTGGAGAAATCCAAGTCCAAATCCAAGTCTAAATCCGAATGCGCTTGCGTAGGTGGTTGGCTGGGGTGGTAGGCGGGGACGGAGGTTGACCCTTTCTCGTCCTCATCGTTATGCGGAATATCGAGCATTGGCGCAGATGATGCCGAGGATGCAAACATCTGCATACCCGCACCACTATTGGCAGCAGGGCGAACCACTTGATACAGTGCGTTGGACGGATCAACGGCCTGCCCCATCTCGCAAATATGCGCCCATTCTGGGCTGTCTTTCTTCACGATTTGGCTGGCCTGCGTTGCTGCCACCTCAAAGGCTTCGGTATCTTCGCGCTTGGAGAGAATATCGAGCAATTTGGTGTGAATCGCTGCGCGTCCGGGATTGGTGAGCAGGGCTTCACGCAGAATTTCCTCGGCCTGCACGTCACGTCCATAGGCCAAATACACATCGGCTTCGGCAACGGGGTCTACGTCGTCAATCGCATTCAACTGACTGGGCGAGTAAATCATCGCGGAGGAATTGTGGTTATCGTCCTCTTGGCTGGTATCCACATGCTGACCACCGCTGGCTCCGAAGAAGGAGTCGGGTGGAATGCGGCTTTCGATAAACGAGCTTTCTTCCGCCAGCATTTCTTCTTTGCGTTTGCGGGAACGCCAGAATGCCAAACCACCCAAACCGAGCAACAACACACCCACGCCACCGGCAACGGGCATCACCAAATCTTCCGAACCTAGGAAATCCTCCAACAAACCGGGGGGTTCCAAAGAAGGCGAAGGCACTGCAATGGTCGGTGTTTTTCCAGCGGAAGCGGGCGAAGAAACCGCCAATACAGCCGATGCTGCGGCTGAAGCGGCAGGAACCGCAGAAGCGGTATTCCACGCCCCCGAAGCAGCCAAGGAAGCCGAAGCTGCCGATGCCATTGCCGATGCAGGTAAAGCGGCCGATGCCGCGCTACTCGCAATGCGAGCCGCACTGGCTGCTGCACTGGCTGCACTCGCCGCACCAATCGCACCCACTGCGGTGCTAGCGGCACTCGCTGGGCGGGCTGCCGAAGCAGCTGGAACGACCGCAGAAGCGGGCAATACCGGAGTCGATGCACCTAATTTCTGCAAATCCGCGATATTTTTATTGATGTCTGCCGCGCGGTTGCTGGTTTCCTTGGTAGCGCGTTCATTGGCTATCTCGGTTTCAGACAATTTACCCTGCACCGCACCTTTGGACAAGGTGAGCTTATCGGGTGCTGCGGCAATCGCATTCTTTTCTTCGATTTGGGTCTGAATACGACCCATTGCCTTCCGGCTCGCGTCTTCGGTCGGCGTGCGGGGGGCTTGTGTGGCTAAATCACGACGGTACTTGTCAAAATTTTGACTTTCCGCTTTCAGTGATTGGGTGGCATCGGTTCCACCGCTTGCAATGGCATTACCCGTACCGCCTTCGGTTCCGGGTACTTTCAGGATGGCTCCGGCGCGAACACGGTTGGGGTCGTTGTTGATGAAGGCATCGGGGTTGCTGCGTACCAAGGCGGCCAGCATATCGTCCAGCGACACATTGGCGGGCTTGAACGATTCGGCAATTTTGGCTGCCGTATCCCCCCGTTTTACCACGACGCTGGACGCATTGGGGCCAGCCGTCAAACCGGTGGCGGGAGTGGCAGTAGCGCCTTCCCCTTCAGCCGCCGTTTGAATGGAGGGGCGGGTGGAATGCCGCAAGCGCGTCACCGCACGCGGTTTGGCGCGTTTGGCGGCCGTGGTCGTTTTGCCCGATTTGCCGCCCGATTGCCGTGCCGCGCGACCATCGGACGCATTGGCATTGAGCGGAATCTGCGAAAAATCAGGGAATTCTTCCGACATCGCATCGCCTACCGAAGCCGAAGAAGACGACGTGGGGGAATACGAAGTGGAATCACCCACTGCCGAAGGGCCAGCGGCGGGCGATGTTTCCGAAATAGTGCGAGCATTCAAATCATCCCCCGCTGCGGCATTGGAACGCGCTAACGGACGGGGAGAATCATCAATGATCGGAATACGGTAAGGCGAAGCCGATTGCGCCGACTGCATAGGCTGTGCAGCAGGGGGCGCAGAAGGGTAAGCCGACTGCTGTGACGGATAGGATGGGTAGGATGGATAGGGTTCGCTATCTTGCTCTACCGGATAGTTATACGAGGGAACTTGGGCTAGTACGGGAACGGGTGCGGTAGCCGCTGCCGTCGCCGTTTGTGAGCGGACGGGAGGATCAAACAGCATCGGGTAATCGCGTGCGACCCGTCCGCTGGATGAATTGGCTTCCAAAATCAAATCCACATACGGTTCGTTGATCGGCGAACTGCTGCTGAGGCGGATGTAATGTCCACCATTTGGGCGGCGTTGGAGGGTGGCGAGGGTATTTTTCAATACGCCGTTGTACTCCAATCCCGCTGTCATGAACGCATCGGGCGGTGCAACCCGTATGGAAAATGAATTGATTTCTTCGGGGGTGATACTGGTGATGTCGATTTCGGCACGTAACGGCTCACCCAGTGCCGACCGAACCGTCATGGAACCCAGAGACAAAGCCAGCGCATTGCTTGTGCTGAAACCCAATAGCGTAAACGCCGCAAGAGCTACAGCGGTTTTTCGCCAGCAATATGACTTGGTAATCAATTTATATGCCTCCGGTACAGGGTCGGTCTAGTCGGTTAAATAATTCAATGCGGTGCTTACGCAGCCAGCAAAATCCGCAGCATACGCCGCAGTGGTTCGGCAGCGCCCCACAGCAATTGATCGCCGATGGTAAACGCACCCACGTATTCTGGCCCCATTGCCAGCTTGCGGATACGACCCACCGGAATCGTCATTGTGCCAGTTACCGCTACGGGGGTCAGGTCTTTAATGGTGGCTTCGCGCGTATTTGTAACAACTTTTACCCATTCGTTATCAGCGGCGATCATGGCTTCGATGTCGGCAACCGGCACATCTTTCTTCAATTTGAAGGTCAATGCTTGGCTGTGGCAACGCATTGCGCCCACCCGCACGCAGAAACCATCCACAGGAATGGGAGCGGTATTAAACCCTTCGCCCAAGCCCAAAATCTTGTTGGTTTCTGCCATGCCTTTCCATTCTTCTTTGGATTGGCCATTGCCCAAATCTTTGTCGATCCAAGGAATCAACGAACCACCCAATGGAACGCCAAAATTCGCGGTTTCTGCGCCAGTCAAAGCACGTTGTTTGGCGATCACTTTGCGGTCGATTTCTAAAATCGCGCTTTTGGGGTCGTCCAACAAGGCTTTAACTTCAGAATTCAAAGTACCGTATTGGGTCAGCAATTCGCGCATGTGTTGTGCGCCGCCACCGGAAGCCGCTTGGTAGGTTTGGGTACTCATCCATTCCACCAGACCCGCTTTGTAGAGTGCGCCTACGCCCATCAGCATACAGCTCACGGTGCAGTTACCGCCCACCCAGTTTTTACCACCGTTGACCAGCGCGTTTTGAATCACGGGCATATTTACGGGGTCGAGAATGATGACGGCATCTTGTTCCATACGCAAGGTGGATGCGGCATCAATCCAATGACCGTTCCAGCCTGCTGCACGCAGTTGGGGGAATACTTGGGTGGTGTAGTCACCGCCTTGGCAGCTGATGATGATGTCGCAGCGTTTCAGTGCGTCAATGTTGAACGCATCTTGCAGCGTGGTTTCGTTTTTCGCCATCGCAGGCGCTTTGCCGCCGGAGTTGGAGGTCGAGAAAAACACGGGTTCGATTAGGTCGAAATCGCGCTCTTCCTGCATCCGATCCATCAATACCGAGCCGACCATGCCACGCCAGCCGACCAAACCAACCAAATTACCTACTTTCATTTTCTTCTTCCTTATTCTTTATGCCAAGGCTTTCACAACCGCATCGCCCATTTCAGCGGTTCCGACTTTAATCGTACCTTCGCTGTAAATATCGCCGGTACGGTAACCTTGTTGTAACACTTTTTGCACCGCTGCTTCAATACGCTGCGCTGCGGCTTCTTGATTCAGGCTGAAACGCAACATCATAGCCGCGCTCAAAATGGTAGCCAATGGGTTGGCGATGCCCTTGCCCGCGATGTCGGGTGCGCTGCCGTGGCTGGGTTCGTACAAACCTTGGTTTTTCGCGTTCAACGAAGCCGATGGCAACATGCCAATCGAACCCGTGAGCATAGCCGCTTCATCTGACAGAATATCGCCAAACATATTGCCCGTCACAATCACGTCAAAGCGTTTGGGCGCTTTCAGCAACTGCATCGCGGCGTTGTCAATGTACATGTGGTCGAGTTCGACATCGGGATATTGTTGACCGACTTCGATCATGATGTCTTTCCAGAACTGGAAAGTTTCCAACACATTGGCCTTATCCACGCTGGTCACGCGCTTGTTGCGCTTTTGCGCCGCTTGGAACGCAACGTGGGCGATACGTTCAATCTCGGGGCGGGAATAGCGCATGGTGTCGAACGCCTCTTCGGCTCCGGGGAAGTGTCCATCCGTCGCAATACGGCGACCGCGTGGCTGACCGAAATAAATATCGCCCGTCAATTCACGGATGATAAGAATATCCAATCCCGAGACGATTTCCGGTTTCAAGCTGGAAGAATGCACCAGTTGCTCGTAACAAATCGCAGGGCGGAAGTTGGCGAATAAACCGAGGTTTTTGCGCAGACCCAAAATGGCTTGCTCGGGGCGCAGGTGGCGATCCAGCGTATCGTATTGCCAATCACCCACCGCACCGAACAAAATCGCATCGGATTCTTGGGCGAGTTTCAAGGTGGATTCGGGCAACGGATGACCGTGCGCGGCATAGGCCACACCACCGACCAAGGCGGTTTCCATTTCCATCGGAATTTCTAAAGCCTTCAAAACCTTGACGGCTTCTGCCACGATTTCCGTTCCAATGCCATCACCGGGTAAAACTGCAATTTTCATAATACGGTTTCAATCAATTTCAATGAAGTTACTGTAATTTGCTATAAATTTAGTAGCTGCTTATGCAGTCATGGCGTGCGCTAGCCACGGTTTTTGTGTCAAACGCAGCGATTCAAAACTGCGGATTTTATCGGCGTGGCGCAGCGTCAAACCAATATCATCCAAACCATTTAACAAGCAGTATTTGCGGAAGGCTTGCACATCAAATGGCAATTCTTCACCTTGGGGTTTGACCACGACTTGGCGTTCCAAATCAATCGTCAATGTGTAGCCCGGAAAGGCTTGCACTTCGTGGAACAAGCTATCCACTTGCGATTCGCTCAACACAATCGGCAACAGACCGTTCTTGAAACAGTTGTTGAAGAAAATATCGGCGTAGCTGGGCGCAATCAGGGCGCGGAAGCCGTATTGTTCCAACGCCCAAGGCGCATGTTCGCGCGATGAGCCACAGCCAAAATTTTTACGCGCCAGCAAAATCGAAGCGCCCGTGTAGCGCGATTGGTTCAGCACGAAGTCGGGATTCGGACGGCGGCTGGTCGGGTCTTGCCCGGGATAGCCTGCATCCAAATAACGCCATTCATCGAACAGGTTTTGACCAAATCCGGTGCGGCGAATCGACTTCAGAAACTGCTTGGGGATAAGCGCATCGGTATCGACATTTTCCCTGTCCATTGGGGCAACGAGCCCTTGGTGAATGGTAAATTTATTCATGATGGTGAAACCTTTCCTTAATTGAATTGGCGCACATCCACAAAATGCCCATGAATCGCCGCCGCCGCCGCCATCGCAGGGCTGACCAAATGCGTGCGACCGCCCGCACCCTGGCGACCTTCAAAATTGCGGTTGCTGGTGGAGGCGCAACGCTCACCCGCTTCCAAACGGTCGGCATTCATCGCCAAGCACATGGAGCAACCGGGTTCGCGCCATTCAAAACCAGCGGCTTTGAAAATTTCGTGCAGCCCTTCGCGCTCGGCCTGCGCTTTCACCAAACCAGAACCGGGAACGACCAGTGCTTGTTTGATGTTTTTCGCCACTTTGCGACCCAGTGTTTTCACCACGGCAGCGGCTTCACGCATATCTTCGATACGGCTATTGGTGCAAGAACCAATGAAGACTTTATCGACAAAAATATCGTTCAACGCCTTGCCGGGTTCCAATGCCATGTAGTGCAGAGCGCGTTCGATAGCGCCGCGTTTGTTGGCATCTTTTTCCTTTTCAGGATCGGGGACGATGGCATCAATACCCAACACCATTTCGGGCGATGTACCCCATGTGACTTGTGGCACGATGTCGTTGGCATTCAATTCCACGACGGCATCGAAATGTGCGCCTTCATCGGAATGCAGGGTATTCCAATAGATCACCGCTTGATCCCACTCGGCGGCTATGCGGGGTGCGAGGGGGCGATTTTTGACATACGCAATGGTTTTTTCATCCACCGCCACTAGGCCAGCACGCGCACCGGCTTCAATCGCCATATTGCAAACGGTCATACGGCCTTCCATGCTCAAAGCACGAATCGCCGATCCGCCAAATTCGATGGTGTAGCCCGTGCCACCCGCCGTGCCAATTTTGCCGATGATGGCCAGCACAATATCCTTGCCCGTCACGCCCTTGGCAACCGTGCCTTCGACCTTGACCAGCATATTTTTGGCTTTTTTCGCCAACAGGGTTTGCGTCGCCATGACGTGTTCGACTTCGCTCGTGCCGATGCCGTGTGCCAACGCGCCAAACGCGCCGTGCGTGGAGGTATGCGAATCGCCGCACACCACGGTCATGCCGGGCAAGGTCGCGCCATTTTCAGGCCCGATAACGTGGACGATGCCCTGACGTTGCGACAAAAACGGGAAATACGCCGCCGCCCCAAATTCACGGATATTGCTATCCAGCGTCGTGACTTGCTCTTTGCTCGTGGGGTCGGTAATGCCGTCGTAACCCAACTCCCAGCCCGTGGTGGGCGTGTTGTGATCGGCGGTTGCCACGATGGAACTCACACGCCACACCTTGCGCTGGGCTTGGCGTAGCCCCTCGAATGCTTGCGGGCTGGTGACTTCGTGAACCAGATGCCGATCAATGTAGAGAACGGAAGTTCCATCCTCCTCGGTGTGGACGACGTGTTCGTCCCAGAGTTTGTCGTACAGGGTGCGTGCCATATGAAATAGAGAAAATTAAGGATTTATTTCAAAGGGAAGGGTTATATCGCGTAAATCGCGCTTCGTTTCTACCAGAATCAGGGGACGGGTATCCGCCGGAACGGGTGCAGGGCGCTCACGCGGGATGCGAACCGGTGGCGTATCGGCGGCAATAGCGGCTTGCGCTGCGGCTACTTTTTCCGCATCGGAATGCACCCATTGCAGATTAACCGCTTGCACCAACGCTTGCAGGGCTTCGACGGGCAACACATAGGGTTCATTGCCAGCAGGTGCGGCCGTTTCCGTGGGTGTTGTGGCTATCGCCATCGCTTCAAGTGCTGGCATTTCGACCACAGCGGCAACCGATTCCGCAATTTCTGCCACCGTCATCAAGGAGAGGTCGGCAAAAGTCGCCAATTCGATTTTCCCCATTGGGGCAGAAGAAACCGTATGGTCGTGCGCTGGATAAATCCGTTGCACCATAGGTTCTGGGTTCTCCGCGAAGGTGGCCAGTTCGATTTTGCCAACGGGAGCCGATGGCACGGTGTCATCCGGTGAAGGATAGACCCGCTCTACCATCGGTTCAACATCCACCGCATTGGCAGCCGCATCGGGCTTGCCACGCTGCTTGGAACCGCGATTACCTCGGTCACGTCCATACAAATCACGGCTACGGCGTTCGCGTGGTTCACGCACAGGTTGCTCCGCTGACGTGGTCGCGTTGGCTGCATTTTCAGGCGCATCCGCCATATTGACCACCGTATTCGCCGCTGCATCGACCTCTTCAACGGCCTTGACTACGTCAACTGAGGGGGTCACCAGTGCAGCCGAAACCAATGCCGTTTCTACGACGGGTGCGGTGTTCTCCTGACGCGGGGGGCGTGGCGGACGGGGCGGACGGGGCGGACGGTTGTTTTCTACTTTTTCGATCGGTTTATCGCTGAGCGCTTCGTCTCCGGTACGTGGATTGTTGCGCGGGTTGCGATTGCGATTTTCACGGTTTTCGCGGTTTTCGTTGTTGCGTGGGGTACGCCCTTCGGCGGGCTTGCCGTTGCGATTACCGCCATTGTTGCCATTACCATTACCGTTGCCATTGGACGGACGGTTGTTGCGTCCGTTATTGGCTGGAGCCACAGTCGGTGCAGGCGGAGTAGTCGTTACCACGGGTGCAGGTGCTACCGGTGCAGGCGATGGCGTGCTTAATGGTTGTGGTGGTTCACCCCACAAAACACGCTTCACCCACGACCACAGACGATTCGGCGTGCTGGGTTCGGCGTTCTCCGTAGCGACTGCGGCTTCTGGTTTGGCAGGAGTTGCCTCTGCGGGAAGAGGTGCAGCCGGACGGGGTGCAGCCAATGGCGCGGGCGCATCAGGCAACACGCCTTTGATCACGGGTGTTTGCTTGTTGGTGGGTTCTTGCGAACGCTTGGTGATGCTGGTTGGCTCGTCTTTTTCATCTGCCAATTTGTAGCTGGCTTGGATGTTTTCCAGACGCGGATCATCGTGCTTCAAGCGGTCGAGCTTGTAGTGCGGTGTTTCCAGCGTTTTGTTGGGAATTAGCAGCACGTTAATGCGCTGTTTGAGTTCGATTTTGGCGATTTCGGAGCGTTTTTCGTTCAACAAGAACGAGGCCACTTCCACCGGAACCTGACACAGCACCGAAGCCGTGCTGTCTTTGAGCGATTCTTCTTGAATGACGCGCAAAATCTGCAACGCACTGGATTCAGTATCGCGGATATGACCATGACCACCGCAACGGGGGCAGGGGATGGATGCACCTTCCGACAAAGCGGGGCGCAAGCGTTGGCGGCTCATTTCCATCAAGCCGAATTTGCTAATCGTGCCAAATTGAACGCGGGCGCGGTCTTGGCGCAGGGCATCACGCAGGCGGTTTTCGACTTCGCGGCGGTTTTTGCTTTCGTCCATGTCGATAAAGTCGATGACGATCAAGCCACCCAAATCGCGCAGACGCATTTGGCGTGCCACTTCATCGGCGGCTTCCAAATTGGTGCGGGTCGCGGTTTCTTCGATGTCACCACCTTTGATAGCGCGTGCCGAGTTCACATCGACCGATACCAAGGCTTCGGTATGGTCAATCACAATCACGCCGCCACTGGGCAGTTTGACTTCACGGGCGTAGGCGGATTCGATTTGGTGTTCGATTTGAAAGCGGCTGAACAGCGGGGCATCATCGCGGTAACGCTTCACTTTGGCAGCGTGTTCGGGCATGACGTGCGCCATGAACTGCTGCGCTTGCTCGAACACCGCATCGGTGTCGATGAGAATATCGCCGATGTCGTTATTGAAATAATCGCGGATGGCACGAATCACCAAGCTCGATTCTTGGTAAATCAAGAACGAACCTTTGCCGTTTTGGGCAGCTCCGTCAATCGCGCTCCACAATTTGAGCAGGTAATTCAAATCCCATTGCAATTCGGGGGCGGTGCGTCCGATGCCAGCGGTGCGGGCGATGATGGACATACCGTTGGGATATTCCAGTTGATCGAGCGCTTCTTTCAACTCAGCACGGGAATCGCCTTCAATGCGACGGCTGACACCGCCACCGCGTGGATTGTTGGGCATCAAAACCACATAGCGTCCAGCCAAGCTCACAAAGGTGGTGAGCGCAGCACCTTTGTTGCCACGCTCTTCTTTTTCCACCTGCACCAGCAGTGATTGACCTTCACGAATCACATCTTGAATACGTGCTTGGCTGGTGGGGACTCCGGATTGAAAATACGACTTGGCAATTTCCTTAAAGGGTAGAAAACCGTGGCGATCTTCGCCATAATCAACAAAACAGGCTTCTAATGAGGGTTCGACGCGGGTGACAGTCGCTTTATAGATATTTCCTTTGCGTTGTTCGCGTCCTTCAATTTCTAGTTCGTAGTCGAGGAGTTTCTGTCCATCGACGATGGCCAAGCGGCGTTCTTCAGCCTGCGTGGCGTTGATAAGCATCCGTTTCATGGGTTGTACCCTTATTCTTCATTCATAACAGTAACACGCCCTTTATGGGCCTTGGATGCCTGAAGCGATGAATCAAAATGAGCTGGAATTGCCGGAGAACCTGGATTCAAGTGCGGAACCGAGGCATAGGCGCGTGGATGGGGTTTCATTCCGTCCGCAGCCAAAGGGCTACGGACTGTAGGTATTCCGAATCAGTATTTCGATTTATCGGTGTTGACCAGAGAAACCTCTGGCGGCATCGACCTTCCGGTATGGCTGCAAGCAGCTTGTCCACTAAACTCCAGACAAATCAAATCAACCACTTACAACACACCACCAGTGAATCACATTATACGGGTCAATCCCTCTACCACGCCTTTACCAGCTTTACAAGTTCAGTCCCTCTCCATTGGAGAAGATGATGCCGGACAGCGCCTCGACAACTACCTCATGCGCCACCTGAAAGGCGTTCCCAAAACCCATATTTATCGCATCATTCGCAGTGGTGAAGTGCGCATCAACAAAGGCCGCGCCCATGCCGATTCTCGCCTGAATGCAGGGGATGTGGTGCGGGTTCCTCCCGTTCGCACCTCAGAACGCGCTGCCGAAAAAACGCAAGCAATGGCTGCGATGGTGGCACAGCACCATCCGATTCCAGCGCGGGATTTTGCCATTTTGTTTGAAGATGACCACCTCATTGCCATCAATAAACCCGCTGGCATTGCCGTACACGGTGGTTCGGGGGTGAGTTTTGGGGTGATCGAACAGCTTCGCATGGCACGCCCCAAAGCGCAGTTTCTGGAATTGGTGCACCGCCTTGACCGCGAAACCAGTGGCATTTTGTTGGTAGCCAAAAAACGCAGTGCCTTGAAAAGTCTGCAAGACCAGTTCCGCGAACGCCAGACCGGAAAAGTCTATCTTGCCCTCGTGCTGGGGCAGTGGCCTGCGAATAAGCGCGTTTTGGATCGCCCCCTGCATAAATTTTTACTCGAAAACGGCGAACGGCGTGTGCGCGTCACGACTGCGGACAATCCCGATGCCATGCCTTCGCTGACTTTGGTCAAAGTGCGTGCCGTGGGAGAAGTACAGCCCGACATCACCCACGTAACCCGCGCCTATTCCTTATTAGAAGTAACCATCAAAACCGGACGCACACACCAAATCCGTGTGCATTTGGCGAACGAAGGAATGCCGATCGCTGGCGATGATAAATATGGTGATTTTGATTGCAATAAAGCCTTAGCCAAGGTGCAAAATGGTGTCCCTTTGAAACGTATGTTTTTGCACGCTTGGAATCTGCGCTGCCGCCACCCTGCCACCGAGCAGCCACTGGTCTTGGAAGCGCCTCTGCCCGTAGAGCTAGCGCAATTCTTGACACAAACTTTTACAACCCCTGCAAC
>CALMCD010000348.1 GCA_937863075.1 uncultured Rhodoferax sp.
GGGCTAGGCGCAGCTACGCGATCCGTTTTCTTGGTAAACACCACCATTTGCGTAGTGGGTGAACCATTCGTGGGACTTAACACCAAGCGCGTGGGTTGAATTTCCGTTAATTGCCAATCGCCCAGCGTCTGCCCTTCTGAGATGGAGACAAAGCCGCGCCCCGCTGCATCCAAGCTCGCAAAACGAGAGCCGACTTTCACGGTAGCGCGTTTCACCGAACCCACAATCATCACGCCGTACAACTGCAAATCTTTTTCGGCAATCGGCGGCGGTGGAGGTGGTGGTGGCGGGGGCGGAGCCGGAGGACGTTTATCCGGCCACAATTTGCGCTGGGCATCGAAAGTATTCGTGCCTTCTAAAGGATTCAAATACGGTCTATCGCCCATTGGCTTGGCTTGGGGGGCGACGAAAACGGGAGCAGATGACGGAGAAGATGCAGCCGATGCGGGCGCAGAAGCTGCCGATGCCGGACGCACTGCCGAGGCGGGTGGTTGTTGGGCGTGGGCGATGGGCAGGGCAAAAGCCACTGCCATGAGCGTCATCGAATACGCTGCTGAATAGGAGGATTTCAAATAAGAGGATTTCATTCACATCACCTCAAAATACCAATAATTCGTATCATGCAGATTCACAGAACCGAGCCGCGCCCAGAGCCGTGTCCCCTCGAAATTGGCGAGAACATCCCGTGGAAATTCCACCACCGACCCCACACCCATCCGCCCAATGCAAGGCACAAACAGCGGGTTCAAACCCAGCTCCAGCACCCAACCTTCGCGCCACGTTTCGGGAACGATCAACCCCTCTTGCGGAAAAACTTGCGTCAAACCACCCCAACCCAACGCAGGTTGAGTCGCCAGCCGTGCAGCTTTGGCACGCCACACCGCACCATCGTATTTCGCAAAATACTGCTCGGATGCCGTCGCCATCAAAGCCCCTTTATGCGGCTGATTGTGCCAATGGTGAATCGCACGGGCATTGGGTTCAATCGCCAATTGCCAGCCGTGATTTTTCAAACGGCGGCATAAATCGGAATCTTCAAAATACATGAAGAAGCGGGGATCAAACAACGGTTCTGGCGATCCGTCCTCACCCATTGCGACGATGGCACTGCGGCGAATCAACAGCACGCCACCGGATAACGCCCGCTGCGGCAATACCGTTTCACTGTGCCACAAACGCAACGATTCGCGCCGGACGGCTTGCCCCATCCGTTTTGCGTGCTGGGGATTCCGAAGCGCGGATTCGGTTGCCCATGCCCGCAGCGCGGTGGGAAACCAGCTCGGCGAGAGCATCCAGCGGCAGGCATCGTCCAAAAACTGGCGCGGTGCAACAGCGGCTAAACGCGGATTCGCGTGCATGGTTTCCAACAACCGCGCCGTACAGCCGGACAACAGCCGCACATCAGGGTTCACCAAAAACACAAATTCATGCGAACACGTTTCAAACGCCCAGTTGCAAGCACGCCCAAAACCGATATTGTCCGAAGCCACCAGCAACCGCGCTTTAGCGGGCAAGAGCGCACGCAGGCGGGTGGATTCTGCCTCGTCTCGGCTGTTATCCACCACGCAAATATCAACGGCAGAATGATCCGCATACACCGACCACGCCGCCTGCGCGGTGTCCATCGCGCCGTGGTAATTCACCAAAATCGCGCAGCAATTGGAACCATGTGCCGTCATGATGCCACCACCAAAAAGGCGTAGGTATCAAGGCTATCGGCATCCATTTTCAGCCCCGTTGCCTGACACGCCACACGCCATTGCGCCAACCAATCGGCGCTTGCGGGAACGCGGGTGCGCTCAATCCGCTGAATCACCAGCCCCGCACGGGTAAATAAATCGCGCACCGATTGCTCGGTAAAAAAGCGCACATGGGTGATGCAGTGAATGCCCGCCGGAACGTAATCCCAACGGCCTTCCAACAAATCCGCCACCACCGACCAATGCCCGACATTGGGAATCGAAGCCAGCACCACGCCGTTCTCGGAGAGCAGCGTTTTGGCATGAACCAAGCACGCTTCAGGCTGGGTAACGTGTTCCAGCATGTCCAGAAAGCTGATGCAATCGAATTTTTTATCTTCTTTATCTTCTTGATTCAATACAAAATCAAAAAAATTACCATTCCACACCGCATCGGCACGCTGATGTTGCTGCGCTAATTGGGCGGCGGCGGTATCCATTTCGACCAACTGGGTTTCAGCCGTGGGGCGCGTGGCTTTGACTGCCGCTAAAAACCGCCCTTCGCCGCCGCCCACATCCATAAAACGCTGGGCATGGGGGGGAATCAAGGGCAGCACCTCGGCACGGTCGCCACCAAAGTAGCCGCTGACATCGTGAACATACGCACCACGTACCCGCGCCATGCTGGGAGCTTCTTTGAGCAATCCTTCCAGCGTGCTGAGCTGCATCAAGGCATTGGCGGCCGTATTCACTGGAACGCAAGGGGATTCACCCGCCTTTGCTACCGCCTTTTCTACATAGCGTTCAATGCCGCGCAAGGTGGCATAGTCGGGTGCGGGCATGGGAGAAGGGTTGCCAGAATCGCAGGCTTGCACGATGTCGTAACCCTGTTGCAACGCCAGCTCTAACCGCTCCAAACACCGTGCTTCAACCGTCAGCCACGGATGTTCCAGCAGCAGAACTTTATCGGTGGCGTAGGCGGCATTCTCAGGGTTGAGCCACGGCAATTCTTCCCCATCAAAATGCCATTGCGCAGCGGGAAGCTGTCGGCGTAAATCGGCTACGGCAAAATCAAACTCGGTCGATTTCCGCTGCGTAGCGGGCGCACGCACCAACACCCACCGGATTGTGGAGGTGAATCCGCTCATTCTGCCTTCGCCTTTTCATTGGCTTTTTCAGGGGATGTTTTTTCGGTTTTATCCGCTGCATCGTTCTTATCGGATTTCTCGACTTTATCG
>CALMCD010000349.1 GCA_937863075.1 uncultured Rhodoferax sp.
AAGAAGAGGACGAAGAAGAAGAGGACGAAGAAGAAGAGGACGAAGAAGAAGAGGACGAAGAAGAAGAGGAAGAAGAGGACGAAGACGACAACGGAAGATGAAAGCGATAATTCAGCTACTTCATTAACTTATCCATTTCTCCATGACCGCGCATTCCCTTACCATTGCTACCCGCGAAAGCCGCCTTGCCCTCTGGCAGGCTGAACATGTCAAGTCACTTCTGGAACAACAGGGACACACCGTGACCCTACTGGGAATGACGACACGGGGCGATCAAATCTTGGATCGCTCCCTCAGCAAGGTCGGTGGTAAGGGTTTGTTCGTCAAAGAATTGGAGATTGCGCTGGAAAACGGCGCGGCAGATTTGGCGGTGCATTCCCTCAAAGATGTGCCGATGGAACTGCCCGAAGGTTTCAGCCTCTCCTGCGTCATGGAACGGGAAGACCCGCGTGATGCGTGGGTGTCGCCCCGCTACGCCACCGTTCACGATTTACCACAGGGTGCGGTTGTCGGCACATCCAGCCTGCGCCGCGTCGCCCTGCTGCGTGCCTTGCGCCCCGATCTGAAAATCGAACCCCTGCGCGGCAATTTGGATACCCGACTCAAAAAGCTCGACGATGGTCAGTACGATGGCATCGTGCTGGCGGCAGCAGGCTTAAAACGTCTGCAACTGGAATCACGCATCCGCGCAATTTTTGAACCCGAAGAAATGCTACCCGCTGCGGGTCAAGGTGCTTTAGGCATTGAAACCCGCACCAGCCGTGCAGAGGTAGCTATCGTTTTGGAAGCATTGGCGCATTTTCCGACATGGTTAGCCGTGTCTGCCGAACGTGCCGTGAGCCGCGTGATGGGCGGAAGTTGTTCGATGCCGCTGGCGGCTTATGCCACGTTAAACGGTGATACCCTGCACATTCGCGCTGCGTGGGGTGACCCTGAAGGCGTGCAAGCACTGGTGCGTGCCGAAGCCCAAGGAACCGCCACCACCCTCGCCGAGGCCACCGCATTGGGTGAGCACGTCGCACGCACGCTGCAAAAAGCCATTCCCCCATCCGTATGCGCATAATCGTCACCCGCCCACGGCAGGAGGCGAATCGCTGGGTGCAATCCCTGCAACAACATGGGCTGGAGGCGGTGGCGTTGCCGCTCATCACCATCGCAGCCGCCAGCGGAGAAGATGCCGCTGCCGTGCAAAATGCGTGGAATCGCTTGGCAGATTTTGATGCCGTGATGTTTGTCAGCAGCAACGCGGTGGAGCATTTTTTCACGCTCAAGCCAGCCCACGATGAATGCCGTGCGGCACACGTCATCGCCTTAGCCACTGGCCCCGGAACAGTTGCCGCATTGCATCGCATGGGCGTTCCTGCTGACCGGATTCGCACACCGCAGCACGATGCCGGACAATTTGATTCCGAAGCACTGTGGGGCATCGTCGCCACGCAGGTGCGAGCAGGCTTTCGGCTGCTGGTGGTGCGGGGGGGCGAGGGGCGTAATTGGTTCTCGGAACAAGTCACGGCGGCGGGTGGCGTGGTTGAATTTGTCACCTCTTACCAACGCCATCCACCGCATTTTTCGCCCGATGAACGGATGTTGGTGACGGCATCGGCCACAGAAGACAATGCGATGTGGTTATTCAGTAGCTCCGAAGCCGTAGCGAATTTGATCGCCGCTTTTCCCCAACAATCGTGGACGCAAGCGCAGGCGATTGCCACCCACCCGCGCATCGCACACGCAGCACGCACGGCAGGATTTGGCAATGTGCAGGAATCGCGCCCCACATTGGCAGATTTGGTGGCAGCCATTCATGGAAACTAAATCCGATAAAGTCGATTATTGGCTGCGGGGCGCACTGGCAGTGGCGGGGCTGGGGCTGGTTTCGAGCGTGCTGCTGTGGCAAAAATTGGACAATATCCAAGAGCAACTGGCGCGACAAAGTGCCGAATCGCTGGCGGAATCCAAACAAGCCCACACCAATGCCGAACGTGCGCAAGAGGTGTCGATGGAAACCGCCGCCAAACTCGCGCTGACCGATGCCAAACTCAGCGAAGTCAGCCTTCAGCGCAGCCAGTTGGAGGGGTTGATTCAAAGCCTCTCCCGCTCACGCGATGACAATTTGGTGGTAGAAATAGAATCCGCCATTCGTTTAGCGCAGCAGCAAGCGCAGATGACGGGCAGTGTGGATTTGTTATTAGCCGCGCTCAAAACCGCCGACCAGCGCATTACCCGCGCCGCCCAACCGCGCCTCACGCCACTGCAACGTGCCATCGTGCGCGATATGGATCGCATCAAAACCAAAACCATTGCCGATACACCCAGCTTGCTCATCAAAATGGATGAGCTGATTCGGCTAGCGGACGAACTCCCCACCGCCAACGCCGCGCCGATTCCGCTGGGCAATGGCGAATCCTTGCAGCGCAAACCGGAAGAAGAACTGGGCGATTGGTGGTTGCGTTTGTGGGAGAGCATCCAAAACGAAGTGCGTGGGCTGGTGCAAGTCAGCCGCATTGATACGCCCGAAGCGGTGCTGATTTCACCCGAACAAACATTCTTCCTGCGGGAAAATCTCAAACTGCGGCTGCTAAATGCCCGCTTGGGGCTACTGGCGCGTCAAGCAGAATGGGTGAATGGTGATTTGGATAACGCGGCTACATCCATTGAACGCTATTTTGCGATTTCGACCCGCCGCGTGCAAACCGCCAAAAACCTGCTGGAACAAATCCGCAGCCAAACCAAGAATCTGGAAGTGCCGCGCGTGGACGATACGCTCACCGCCCTTTCCACCGCAGCGGGGGGGCGTTGAATGCGTTTTGTACTGTGGTTTATGGGGCTGTTTGCGGTCG
>CALMCD010000350.1 GCA_937863075.1 uncultured Rhodoferax sp.
ACTTTCTTCCATCGCATCAAACATGCAATTTTTACGCCAGTTTTAGGCGGGTGCTCCGAGGGTACGGAGGTTGCAGCGGGCGCGACTTTCCAAGCGGTCAAAGAAATAGGCCGTGCCGTAAATGCGTGGGCGGTTGAGAAATCCTTGCAAAATTTCGGTGCGCTTGGTTTGAAAAATCGTGTCGGGTACGAAACTATATTCTTTCCGAATTTGCTGTTCGTATTCCACAAACCGTTTTTCATCCGCGCCCAAAATCGCTAAATCCATATCAACGATGATTTTTTCTTCACCGGTTGCCGGTATGTGATGGTGTGCAGTAATACCAATCAAATGAATAATGCTATCGGTAACGGAAAGATTGGTGGATGAAAGCATGGTTACATGGTAATACACAAAGCGGATATGGCACTCTCCCACTAGAATCCGTTCATGATTGCACGCGAACCTACTATCGAACGGCTGGCTATTGCCCAGCAACTCTTGCTCACCCCTTTTGGGTTGGACGAATCCCACCTCCGCCGCGCCTTGGGCGTGATTCGCGCCCACCAAGTGGATGATGCGGATTTGTATTTTCAATACACCCGCTCCGAGGGCTGGAGTTTGGAAGAAGGCATTGTCAAAACCGGCTCTTTCAGCATCGACCAAGGGGTCGGCGTGCGTGCCGTCAGCGGCGAAAAAACCGCCTTCGCCTATTCGGACGATATTTCCGAAGCCAGTTTATTAGATGCCGCCCGCACCGTAAGAACGATTTCGGCTGTAGCGCCCGCTGGTACTGCACGAGTAGCTAGAAAAAAGATAGCAAAATCCCGTTCGCTATACAACGATATTGACCCGATTTCGACCCTCGATAGCACCACCAAAGTGGCACTTTTGGGCAAAGTCGAATCACTGGCGCGCGCCAAAGACCCACGCATTATTCAGGTGATGGCGGGGCTGGCGAGTGAATACGATGTCGTCCTCATCGCCCGTGCCGATGGCACGTTGGCAGCCGATGTGCGCCCGATGGTGCGGATGTCCGTCACGGTGATGGCGGAGCAAAACGGACGGCGCGAAATGGGTTCTGCGGGCGGTGGCGGGCGTTTTGGGTTGGCGTATTTTGACGATACGCTGATCGAAACCTACGTGAATCAAGCAGTGAATGCAGCGCTCACCAATTTGGAAGCGCGTCCCGCGCCCGCTGGCGTGATGACGGTGGTGCTGGGTTCGGGCTGGCCGGGTGTGTTGCTGCACGAGGCGATTGGGCATGGGCTGGAAGGCGATTTCAACCGCAAAGGTTCAAGCGCGTTCAGCGGACGCATTGGCGAGCGCGTAGCCGCCAAAGGCGTAACCGTGTTGGATGATGGCACGATTGCGG
>CALMCD010000351.1 GCA_937863075.1 uncultured Rhodoferax sp.
ATCGCCCAAGCCGCCACCCTCCAACCGATTACGCCTTTGGTGCAAACCCGCCTAGGTATCGCCCCTGAGCATTTAGAACCTTACGGGCATTTCAAGGCGAAATTGTCGCTGGATTACATTCAAAGCCTCAAAAATCAACCCAACGGCAAGCTGATTCTGGTTACGGCGATTACGCCCACTCCGGCGGGGGAGGGGAAAACGACTACCTCGATTGGACTGGCGGATGCGCTCAACCATATCGGCAAAAAGGCGATGGTGTGCTTGCGTGAACCGTCGCTAGGCCCTGTTTTTGGCATGAAAGGCGGTGCTACGGGCGGGGGTTATGCGCAAGTCGTGCCGATGGAAGATATTAATTTGCACTTTACGGGCGATTTTTCGGCGATTGCGTTGGCGCATAACCTGCTGGCGGCGTTGATTGATAACCACATCCACCACGGCAACGCCCTGAATTTAGACGTGCGGCGCATTACATGGAAGCGCGTGGTCGATATGAACGACCGCGCCCTACGCGATATTACCGTGGCGCTGGGCGGGGCGGCGAACGGCTTTCCGCGCCAAGATGGTTTTGATATTGTGGTGGCTTCGGAAGTGATGGCGATTTTCTGTTTGGCGGATTCGCTGGACGATTTGAAAAATCGCCTTGGCAACATCGTCATCGGCACCACGCGCGAACAAAAGCCCGTCACCGCCCGCGATTTGCAAGCCCACGGCGCAATGACCTCGCTGTTATACAAGGCCTTCGCGCCCAATATCGTGCAAACGCTAGAGGGCAATTTGGCAATGATTCACGGCGGGCCTTTCGCCAACATCGCGCACGGCTGTAACTCGGTGGTGGCGACCCGCGCAGCATTGCAATTAAGCGATTATGTGGTGACCGAGGCGGGCTTTGGCGCGGATTTGGGCGCGGAAAAGTTTGTGAATATCAAATGCCGTAAAAGCGGGCTGCGCCCTTCGGCGTGCGTGGTCGTGGGAACGATTCGTTCATTGAAACACCAAGGCAATGGTGATTTGGCGGTGGGTATCGTGAATTTAGAACGCCATGTGGATAATGTACGCAACGTCTACGGCTTGCCGTGCGTGGTGGCAATCAACCAATTTGATAACGATTCCGAATCGGATATGACGCTGGTCGAAACGCGGATGCAAGCGCTGGGTGTGCAAACCGTGCGTTCCAGCCACTGGGCAGAAGGCGGTAAGGGCGCGGAGGCGTTGGCGCACGCGGTGGTCGCGCTGTGTGAATCGGAATCGGCTCAATCCGCTTCTACGCTGCGTTTCACGTATGACGATAGCGATACGCTGTGGGAAAAAGTGGAAAAAGTCGCCCGCCGTGTGTACCGCGCCGAATCGGTCACCGCCAGCAGCAAAATCCACCAACAGATCGCGCAACTGCAAGCCGCAGGCTATGGGCATTATCCGATTTGCATCGCCAAAACGCCGTATTCATTTTCCAGCGATGCCACGCTATTAGGCGCACCCCATGCCCACACACTGGACATCCGCGAGGTGCGGCTATCAGCAGGCGCAGAATTTATCGTCATGGTCTGTGGCGATGTCATGACCATGCCAGGACTGCCCAAAGCCCCCGCCGCGCATAAGATTGATTTTGTCGATGGGAAAGTAGTGGGGATTTTTTAAGTGCCAGCTATCCACACTTTTTGCGCCTCCGCCAACAGTGCTTCCAACATCAAATCTTGTTTATAGGGATGTTCGACCGTGCGGCGGATTTGCATGAGGGATTTTCCCCATGCGCTGAGTCGGCGGAAATGAGCCGGTGGGGGTAAATCGGCTGCTGCAAAAAAGCGGGGTGACGCGCCTATGCGGTGGGCTTGTGCGTCGTGGCAGATTTTTTGCAGCACATCCACGACTTGGAGCATCGTCCAATCTTTGAAAACACTGGCATCCCCCCGCGCAACGGCCTTGGGTAGCCCCGCCCAGAGCGTTGCGGTCTGCCCTGATCGAAAGCTGGCGATTGCATCTTCTGGACGGCCGCCCGCCGCGTGCAATAGGCTGGAAGCCTGTGCCGCATCCACACCCTGCGCTTGCAACCATGCCACGCTATCGTCCGCACGCGGCCAGTGCATGGCGTACCCCAAACAGCGGCTGCGGATGGTGGGCAATAGTTGATGGGCGGCTTCGCTGGCGAGGACGAATCGCACATCGCCCACCGGCTCCTCCAGCGTTTTGAGCAAGGCATTGGCGGTGATGGTGTTCATGCGCTCGGCGGGATACACCAAAACCACTTTACCCCGCCCGCGTGCGCTGGTGCGTTGCGCGAATTCAACCGCCTCACGCATGGCATCTACGCGGATTTCTTTGCTGGGCTTGCGCGATTTATCGTCAATTTCCGCTTGCGCTTTAGAACCCAACGACCAACCCATCGCAAGCAATTCGACCTCTGGCATCAGCACGCATAAATCGGCATGGGTATGCACCCGAATCGCGTGGCAACTGCCGCAAGTGCCGCACGCTCCTTGCGGAGTGGGATGCTCGCACAACCATGCGCGTGCCAATTCCAGCGCCAGCGCGTACTGCCCCAAGCCCGAAGGCCCATGCAGCAGCCAAGCGTGTCCGCGTTGGGCGAGTAAATGCTGGGTTTGGGCGGCAATCCAAGG
>CALMCD010000352.1 GCA_937863075.1 uncultured Rhodoferax sp.
GCATAATCGTTGCTATGGCATCTTATATTTTTCGTCGATTGTGGCAAATGATTCCCACGTTGCTGGGGGTTATCTTGCTGGTATTTTTTCTGTTTCACTGGTTCGGTGGCGATCCGGTGGAAATTATGGCGGGCATGAAAGCCTCGCCGGAACGCATCGCCTCACTCCGCGCCCAGCTCGGTTTGGATCGCCCTGTGTGGGAGCAATTATGGATTTTTATCCGCCAAATTGTGACCTTCGATTGGGGTAAAAGCTGGACGACCAACGAAGCCGTTTCGACTATTTTTGCCACGCGCTTGCCCGCCACGCTCACCATCATGCTGCCGATTTTGGTGCTGGAGATGGTGTTTTCCATCATCGCTGGCATTGCGGTGGCGTATGTGCGCGGCAGTTTGACCGACCACATCATTATGGTGGTGACGACGGTGGCGCTGTCGATTAGCTTTTTGGTTTACGTGATTGTCGGGCAATACATTTTTGGCTTTGTGCTGGGATGGTTTCCGGTGCAGGGCTGGTCGCAAAGCACTTGGACGAACCTCACCACCTACGCGCCGCTGCCCGTGTTTTTGGCGGTGCTGGTGAGTTTATCGCCGCTCACGCGCTTATACCGCAGTTTCTTTTTAGACGAAATCGGGCAAGATTATGTGCGCACCGCCCGTGCTAAAGGGTTGGGTGAAAATACCATTTTGTTCAAACACGTTTTGCGCAACGCCATGATTCCGATTTTAACCAACGTCGCCACCAATTTACCCGGGGTATTTATCGGTTCATTTTTAATTGAAACATTTTTTTCCATTCCCGGATTGGGGCGTGAAATTATCGTGGCAGTGAATCGCAGCGATTATCCGGTGATTCAAGCCGTCACCGTTTATTTGGCGGTTTTAACGATGGTAATTAACCTGATTACCGATGTTCTCTACCAATTCATCGACCCAAGGGTGACATTGAAGTGAGCCACACCATGAACAACGTATGGATGCAAGCATGGCAGCGGCTGCGTGCCAACCGCGTGGGCATGGTATCGCTGGGGATTACGGGCGCATTCTTGCTGCTGGTGGCGTTGGCGCTGACGGGCGTGGTGGCGAGCGATTGGAAAAAGGAAGTCGGCGTATCGTTCGCGCCGCCGCATTTTGTCGGAAAAATCGTGGAAAGCAGCGCGGAATCTGCACCAAATGCTACAGAAAACATAGCTACTAATGCAGTATCCACGCTTGATATAGCCGATATTGATCCTTTAGCCCCGCGTTACCCAGAATGGAACGAACGCGCCGCCCAATTCAAAACCACGATTACCGTGAAGGCGGATACGCTTCCCTTTGGCGCAGACCAAATGGGGCGCGATATGGTCAGCAAAGTGATTAAAGGCGCACAAGTTTCCATCACGGTCGGGCTGGCGGCGGCCTTGGTTGCCACATTGATTGGTACGGTTTTGGGTGCATTGGCGGGTTATTGGGGCGGCGTGGTCGATGATATGTTGGAATGGATTTATAACGTATTTACCGCGATTCCGTATATTTTATTGGTATTTACTTTTGCGGCAGTTTTGCGCACAGGGCCACTGGCGGGAACGCTGGGCAAAGGCATTTGGACGGTCGTTATTATTTTGGGATTAGTGGGCTGGACGGGGATTTATCGGCAGGTGCGTTCCGAATACCTCAAACACCGAGCGCGGGAATATGTACGGGCAGCGGAGGCGATTGGCGCATCGCATACCTCGCGGATGTTTACGCATATTTTGCCCAATATCAGCCATGTGATTTTGGTGCAATTAAGTTTGTACGTTGTTGGATTTATTAAAGCCGAGGTTATTTTGTCGTTTTTGGGTTTTGGCGTGCCGATTGATATGGTGAGCTGGGGAACGATGCTATCGGAAGCGCAAAGCGAATTGGTGCAGGGAAAATGGTGGCAACTCGTCGCCGCCACCACCATGATGGCGACTTTCGTCACCGCTTTTGCCCTGCTGACCGATGCGCTACGGGATGCGCTTGATCCGAAGTTGGGGTGATTT
>CALMCD010000353.1 GCA_937863075.1 uncultured Rhodoferax sp.
ATGAGCAAGCGCAAATCGCCCGCCCGCATATCACGCCACAGGCTGCGCCAGCCCAATGCCCAAAATGTGATTTTCATAAGCGAAAATTCATCCAAAATGGAACTATTATGATTACTTTACCCCAAACCCTCGCGCTTCTTACGGAAGAGACGCTTCCTTATCGCAGCTATTTTCCAGTTCCGATTGCATCGCTTGCCGATTTACGTCACAGTTTTTCTGACCGATTGGCACGCATGGAGCAAGAGAGTTTGAAACTCAGCATTGCCATCATGGGGCAAGTCAAAGCGGGGAAAAGCAGTTTTTTGAACGCTTTGTTATTCGACGGCAAAGAAGTTTTACCCACTGCGGCTACGCCCAAAACGGCGAATCTCACGCGAATTTCTTACGGTGAAAAACCGCAATTAACCATCACGTATTACAGCCTCAATGAATGGAATGACATTCTTAAAGACCCAAAAATCGGAAACGATTCATTGGCAATGTTGCAGCAACACGGCGTGAATGCAGAGGAAGTGCTGACCCAAAATAACACGGTTTTTGAAGCCGATAGCATCGAAGCGTTGATGCACCACCTTAATGACTACGTGGGTGAAAATGGACGTTACACCGCCTTGGTTAAAGCCACTGACATTACCTTGCCATTGGAAGAACTGAAAGGCTTTGATGTAGTGGATACCCCCGGGATGAATGACCCCGTTCCTAGCCGTACCCAAAAAACCCGCGAATACATGGTGCAATGCGATGTCGTGTTTTTCCTCTCGCGTTGCAGTCAATTTTTGGATCAATCCGATATGGATTTACTCGCTAATCAGCTTCCCAGCAATGGCGTAAAGCGCATGGTGCTGGTGGCGGGGCAATTCGATGGCGCGATTTCCGATGATGGTTGGGATCGAAAATCCCTCTCCGCTACCAAAGCCAACTTAACGCAACGCCTTTTACGCCGCGCCGATACAGAAATCGAAAAATTGGCATCGGCACGCGAAAGTGTGGGTTCTGGCTATCAATCAACCATTCCAGCCATGCTTCGGACATTAAAAACTCCGATTTTTGCCAGTACATTCGCACACGGTTTTGCCGAATGGGAACCAGCAAGCTGGAGCAATTCCATGCAGCACGCCCATGCGGAGTTGCAAGACATGGCGCAAACCCAGTGGAATTACACCTTTACCCTTGAAGATTGGCAACGTATTGGCAATTTTCCCGCCTTGCAAGCGGCGTATCACAGCGCCCGTGAAGCCAAAAAAATCATCTTGCAAGAACAGCGTGACAGGCTATTACCTGAAACCGAACATGAATTACAACG
>CALMCD010000354.1 GCA_937863075.1 uncultured Rhodoferax sp.
ATGGCACGTACCACATCACCGGCGAAAAGATTTTCATCAGCGCGGGTGAACACGATATGGCGGACAACATCATCCACCTCGTCCTCGCGCGGTTGCCGGACGCGCCAGCGGGCATTAAAGGAATTAGCCTTTTCATCGTGCCCAAATTCCATGTGAATGCGGATGGCAGTTTGGGGCAACGCAACGGCATTCACTGCGGCGGCTTGGAACACAAAATGGGCATCAAAGCCAGTGCGACGTGCCAAATGGTGTTGGAAAACGCCGTCGGCACGCTGGTCGGGCAGCCGCATAAAGGAATGCACGGAATGTTCGTGATGATGAATGCGGCCCGTTTGGGCGTGGGCAATCAATCGCTCGGATTAACCGAAGTCGCCTATCAAAACGCGCTGGCCTACGCCAAAGAGCGTTATCAAATGGGCAATGCCATCATCCTCCACCCTGATGTGCGCAAGATGCTCTTAACCGCCAAAGCCTATGCCGAGGGCGGGCGGGCGTTGGAGGCGTTTTGTGCGCTGCTGCTGGAAAAAGAACATTACCACCCCGATGCGAAGGTGCGCAGCGAATCCGGCGAAATGCTGGCGCTGCTCACGCCCATCGCCAAAGCGTTTTTAACCGACAACGGGCATATCGCCACCAATGCCTGTATGCAGGTGCTGGGCGGTCATGGCTTTATTCGGCAATGGGGCATGGAACAGTTGGTGCGCGATAACCGCATCAACATGATTTACGAAGGCACGAACACCATCCAATCCTTGGATTTGTTGGGGCGCAAAGTGCTATCCAACAACGGCGCGACGCTGCGCAAATTCGGCAAACTCATCGCCCAACTGGTGGAAGAAGAAGGCGTGAACGAGAAAATGTCCGAATTCATCACCCCGATTGCCGCGCTGGGCGACAAGCTGACCAAGTTCACGATGGAAATCGGCTTCAAAGGCCTGCAAAACCCCGATGAAGTGGGCGCGGCGGCGGTCGATTATTTGCGGGCAACGGGGCATTTGGTTTTCGGCTACTTGTTCGCTCGCATGGCACAAACCGCGCTGCGACAGGTAGCGGCTGGGCATACCGATACGTTCTATTTGGGCAAACTGCAAACCGCGCGGTTTTACTTCGCCAAACTCTTCCCCGAATCGACCAGCGCGTTATTGAGCGCCCGCACGGGTTCTAAAGTTCTCATGCACACCGAGGCAGCATTGCGCTGAAACACCCATGAATAAAGCACTGATAGCGATTTTTTTCGCCGCCACCGGAATGTGCGCCCACGCGCAAAGTTCCACGGCATCACCCGCTGCATCGTCTGCCACGCTATCGCCGATTGGGTTATGGAAAACAGTCGATGATGAAACCGGAATCACCAAATCCGAAGTACGCATCACCGAGGCAGAGGGAGTCGTCAGCGGTCGCATCGAACGGTTAGTTGACCCGACCGTGCGGCAAGACAGCAAGTGCATCGAATGCCGCGATGATCGCAAAGACCAGCCTGTTATCGGCATGGAAATTTTGCGCGGCCTGAAAAAGGTGGATGGCAAAGACGAGTGGGAAGGCGGCACGGTGCTAGACCCCAAAAACGGCAAAGTCTACAAAGCCACGCTCGTCCCACTGGAGGACGGCAAGAAATTGCAAATGCGCGGCTACTTCGGCTTTTTATACCGCACGCAGGTGTGGATTCGGGTGCAGTAATCGGTGATACCAAAGGATAAAACGATGTCCAAATTCCAAGTCAAAAAAGTCGCCGTACTGGGCGCGGGGGTGATGGGGGCGCAGATTGCGGCACATCTGGTCAATGTCAAAGTGCCGGTGGTGCTGTTTGATTTGCCCGCGAAAGAAGGGAATCCAAACGGCATCGTGCTGCGGGCGATTGAGAATCTCAAAAAACTCAAACCGTCGCCGCTGGGGGTGGTCGAAGATGCGTCCTTGATTCAAGCCGCAAATTACGCCGAAAACCTACCGCTGCTTTCGGAATGCGATCTCATCATCGAAGCGATTGCCGAGCGCATGGATTGGAAATTAAGCCTGTACGCCCAAATCGCGCCCCATATCGCACCGCACGCGATGGTGGCGAGCAACACGTCGGGCTTGTCGATTACCAAGCTCTCCGAAGCGCTGCCCGAAGCCGTGAAGCCGCGCTTTTGCGGCATCCATTTTTTCAATCCGCCGCGTTATATGGCGCTGGTCGAACTCATCAACACGCCCACCACCGAAGCGCATTATTTGGACGCGCTAGAAACCTTCGTCACCAGCACGCTGGGCAAGGGCGTGGTGCGTGCCAAAGATTCGCCGAACTTTATCGCCAACCGCGTGGGCGTTGCCGGAATGCTCTCCACGATGAAAGAAGCGGAAAACTTCGGGCTAACCTTCGATGTGGTCGATGATTTAACGGGCAAAAAACTCGGTCGCGCCAGCTCCGGCACGTTCCGCACGGGCGATGTGGTCGGATTGGATACGATGGCGCACGTCATCAAAACCTTGCAAGATACGCTAAGCCTTGAAACCGACCCGTTTTACGCCAGCTTCGCTACGCCGGAAGTGTTGCAAACGCTCATCGGCATGGGCAACTTGGGGCAAAAAACCAAAGCGGGATTCTTCAAAAAGCAAGGGCGCGATATTCTGCGGTTTGATGTACGCAGCAAAAGCTACGTTCCAGCGGGTGCGGTGGCGGATGAAGTTTATGGGCGGATGCTGAAAAAACCCGCCACCGAGCGTTTGAAACTGCTGCGCAATTCCGAAGGCAAAGAAGGGCAATTTTTGTGGGCGATTCTGCGCAACGGTTTTCATTACGCCGCGCTGCATTTGGCCAGTATTGCCGATAACGCCCGCGATGTCGATTTTTGTATGCGCTGGGGTTTTGGAATGCAGCAAGGCCCGTTTGAATTGTGGCAAGAAGCGGGCTGGCTCGAAGTCGCGCAGATGGTGCAAGCCGATATTGATGCCGGAAAAGCGCTCTGCAACGCGCCCCTGCCGCGTTGGGTGTTTGAAGGCGCGGTGGCAGAACGGGGTGGTGTGCATCAACCGGAAGGTTCGTTTAACCCAACGACGGGGCAGTTTGTTCCGGTGCGTGATTTATCCGTTTACCAGCGGCAATACTTCCCTGAATCGGTATTGCCATCCACCGTTCACACAGCGGGAACTACGGTGTTGGAAAACGATTCCATCCGCATTTGGACGCTGGATGGTGAACCGCACGTTCTGATCGCCAGCATCAAAACCAAAATGCACACGCTGAATGCGGCGGTGGTGACGGGGCTGTTGCAAGCGAAAATTTTGGCAGAGGCACATTACCAAGGGCTGGTGATTTGGTCACCCGATGAAATGTTCTCGGCGGGCGCGGATTTGCAAGGAATGCTCCCCGCCTTCATGATGGGTGGCATCCCCGCCATTGAAAAAATGGAAGCCGATTTGCAAAACGCCTTTTTAAGCCTGCGTTACGCAAACGTGCCGATTGTGTCGGCGATTCGCGGGTTGGCATTGGGCGGCGGCTGCGAATTGGCGGTGCATACGGCGAAACGGGTCGCGGCGATGGAGAGTTATATCGGGCTGGTCGAAGTCGGCGTTGGTTTAATCCCCGGGGCGGGAGGGCTTACGTACATTGCACGGCGTGCTAGCGAAAATGTATCAATCTCTACGGGGAAGGATATATTGCCCTTCCTCACCGAAGGCTTTACGGCGGCGGCGATGGCAAAGGTCGGAACGAGTGCGCTGGAATCGAAAAAACTCGGTTTTCTTTTGGAAAGCGATACCGTCGTCGCGCACAAAGACGAATTGCTGTTTGTGGCGATCAACGAAGCGAAAGCGATGTTCCATTCCGGCTACCGCGCTCCGCACAAGCGCCCGATTGCGGTGGCAGGGCGCAGCGGCATTGCGACCATCAAAGGGCAACTGGTGAATATGCGCGATGGTGGTTTTATCAGCGCCCACGATTTTCATATTGCCAGCTTGATTGCGCATGTTGTTTGCGGCGGCGAAGTCGAAGCGGGAACGCTGGTCACCGAGGAATATCTAATGGCGTTGGAACGCAAAGCGTTTTGCAGCCTCGTCGCCCACCCCAAAACGCAAGAGCGCATTATGGGATTTATGAATACCGGAAAGCCTGTGCGGAATTGAACCACCCCCAACCCCTCCTTATCAAGGAGGGGAGTTAAGGAATCACCATGAAACCCATTCAAGAAGCCTATATCGTTGCCGCTACGCGCACGCCCATTGGTCGGTCGCATCGCGGGTTTTTCCGTGCCACGCGCCCCGATGAATTGCTCGTCGCGGTGCTGCGTTCTGCTCTTTCGCAAGCACCGACGCTAGACCCGCAAGCGATTGAAGATGTGATTTGCGGATGCGCCATCCCCGAAGGTTCGCAAGGGCTGAACATCGCGCGTTTGGGTGCGGTGCTTGCCGGATTGCCGACCAGCGTGGGCGGAATTACCGTGAATCGGTTTTGCGCGTCGGGCTTATCGGCGATTCAAATGGCGGCTGACCGCATCCGCGTGGGCGAAGCCGATGTGATGATTGCCGCCGGAGTCGAAAGCATGAGCATGGTTCCGATGATGGGTAACGCGCCCTCGCTGCCGCCTGCGATTTTTGCCAACGATGAAAACATCGGCATCGCCTACGGCATGGGCTTGACGGCAGAACGGGTGGCCACGCAATGGAAAATCAGCCGCGAAGCCCAAGACGCATTCGCGGTCGAATCGCACCGCCGCGCCCTTGCCGCCCAAGCTGCGGGCGATTTCGCTGCCGAAATCACGCC
>CALMCD010000355.1 GCA_937863075.1 uncultured Rhodoferax sp.
CCGTGAGCTTGCCCGATTTAACGAGGTTGTTTTCCAGATACATATTGCGCAAATACCATGCGTAATACGGGCCGGGGAGGTTGGTGCTATCGGAATTCCAGTACAGCAAATCGAAAGGCGGGGGTGTTTCGCCTTTCAAATAATTGCCGACCACATAGTTCCACACCAAATCGTTGGGGCGCAGGAAACTGAAGGTGCTGGCCAAATCTTGACCCTTCATCAAACCGCCTTTGCCCATTTCGGCTTCGCGGTATTGCACCATCGCTTCATTGATGAACACATCCAACACGCCGGTATCGGTAAAGTCCATCAGGGTGGTGAGGAACGTGGCGCTGGCAACGGGTTTTTCGTTGCGTGCAGCCAACACCGCCAAAGCCGTGACCAACATCGTGCCGCCCACGCAGAAGCCCAGTGCGTTGATGTCGTCCGCGCCCGTAATTTCTTGCGTTACCGTAATCGCTTTGATGATGGCTTTTTCGATGTAATCATCCCACGTCATTTGCGCCATCGAAGCATCGGGATTACGCCAGCTCATCACAAAGGTGCGATGTCCTTGATCTACTGCGTAGCGAATCACGGAATTGTCGGGCTGCAAGTCCAAAATGTAGAACTTGTTAATGCACGGTGGAACCAGCAAGAAAGGTTTTTCGTACACCTTGGCAGTCAGCGGCTTGTATTCCAAAAGCTGGAAGAACTCATTTTCAAAGACGACCGCGCCTTCGGTGGTTGCCACATTTTTGCCGACTTCAAACAGGCTTTCATCGGTCATCGAAACATGGCCTTGGCGCATATCGTGCAGCAGGTTTTGTACCCCTTTGGCGATACTTTCGCCATTGGTTTCGAGTGCTTTTTTCTGCGCTTCGGCATTAAATGCCAAGAAATTGCTGGGGGCGGCGGCGGCAATCCATTGCTCTACGGCGAAACGGATGCGGGCGCGGGTTTTGGCATCGCCTTCCACGGCATCTGCCAATTCCATCAAGGTACGGGCATTAAGCAGATAAATGGCAGCGGTTTGCGATGCCAAAGGATTCGCCGTCCATGCGTCATTGGCAAAGCGGCGGTCTTGGGTGACCAGTGCATTGGCAAAGGTTTGGTTGCCCAAACTCACCAAGTCTTGCAGGTATTTTTGTTGGAGTGCCTGTAATTTTTCCGGTACAAAGCGGACGTTAGGCTGGGTTAAACCCGCAGGCAGAGCCGGCATGGTAGGAAATGCAACCAAGGTTCCCAGCTTATTGAAGCTGCCCAAGTTGCCGAAAGTACCCAAAAACTGTTGTGTGGCTTGGGTAAAAAAATCAAACGGGTTTTGAATCACACGGTCACCTTGCTCTAAGAAATGTGTTTAATGTGCCGAACGATAGTATCTCAGCATACGCCCTACTGCATCCTGACAGACAGGGCGTTGGTTGTGCGTTTATGGCGCGTATTTACCCGCATTTATTCGTCATGCAGGTGGGGGGTGGAAAGACCTTCGGCTAATTTTCCGGTGTCGGGGTCAATCCAGTCGGATAATCCTAACTCAGATTCTGCTTCTCCCAAGGTTTCCCCGGGTTCTGTCATATCTTCATCGGATGATTGCATATCAAGAAAAGCTTCTTCCAATGTAGTGAAGGGGCCAATTTCTTGCTTACTTCCGGTTGCCTGCCAGTAATAGCCATCATGGCGATGCAGAATTTGCCCTATTTCGATTTCCTGCTCTTCCTCATCATCTGCCGCATCGACCGCTTCCGGTTCGGGGGAGGGAATGGAAATTCCTTGTTGTGTCAAGGCTGGGGTCGGTATAAGAGTCTCGGTAGGCATAAGAGTCTCACTTTTTGAAAAGGATTGTGCAATGGAACGAATGGTACGGAATGTAAAACATTTATCCCAGCTTTTGGAGAGTCGGCACTGGAAACTTGCTACCGCAGAGAGTTGCAC
>CALMCD010000356.1 GCA_937863075.1 uncultured Rhodoferax sp.
ATTGCGGATATGGCACTCTTGTTCGTCCTGCTCTCGCTGGGTTTGAACATTGTGGTCGGTTACGCCGGTTTGTTGGATTTGGGCTATGTGGCATTCTTTGCCATTGGTGCTTATACCTTCGGCTTGATGTCGTCACCACACTTAACGGATACTTTCCCCGTGATTGCGGAAATGTTCCCCAATGGCCTTCATGCTTCGATATGGGTGATATTGCCGCTGGGTGCGTTACTGGCGGGCATCTTTGGGGTGCTGCTGGGTGCGCCCACTTTGCGCTTGCGTGGTGACTATTTGGCGATTGTGACGCTGGGTTTTGGCGAAATCATCCGCGTGTTCATGAACAATATGGATCAGCCCTACAACATCACCAACGGCCCCAAAGGGATTAGCCAGATTGATTCGCTCAATATCTTTGGCTTGGATTTGGGTAAAAAACTGATGGTGGGTAATTTCGAGATCGCCTCGGTCACACTGTATTACTACCTCTTTTTGGCGTTGGTGGTGTTGAGCGTGGTGATTAGCCACCGCTTGGAACTCTCCCGCATTGGGCGGGCTTGGATGGCGATTCGGGAAGATGAAATCGCCGCCAAAGCCATGGGCATCAACACCCGCAACCTGAAATTGTTGGCGTTCGGCATGGGCGCGACATTCGGCGGTATTTCGGGCGTGTTGTTTGCATCGTTCCAAGGCTTTATTTCACCCGAATCGTTTGGCTTGACCGAATCGGTCATGATTGTGGCGATGGTCGTTCTGGGCGGCGTGGGGCATTTACCCGGAGTCATCTTGGGTGCGGTGCTGCTATCTGCATTGCCCGAAGTATTGCGCTACGTGGCAACCCCCTTGCAGGAATTGACGGGCGGACGTTTGGATGCGTCCATCTTGCGCCAGTTGTTGATTTCCTTGGCGATGATTTCCATCATGCTGCTGCGCCCACGCGGTTTGTGGCCTTCACCAGAACACGGTCAATCCTTGCAATCCGTGCCACACGTTAAAAACTAAAAGATTACAGGAAACCATCCATATGAAAGATATGAAAGATACTGTATTGAACGTATCCGGCGTTTCCAAGCGTTTTGGCGGCTTGCAAGCCTTGAGCGATGTCGGCATCACCATTCAGCGCGGACAAGTGTACGGTTTGATTGGCCCCAATGGAGCGGGTAAAACCACCTTCTTCAACGTCTTGACCGGACTCTATACCCCCGATAGCGGCAGTTTCGAGCTGGCCGGAAAACCCTACCGCCCCACCGCCGTGCATACGGTGGCGAAGGCGGGGATTGCCCGTACCTTTCAAAACATTCGCTTGTTTGCGGAAATGACGGCGTTGGAAAATGTCATGGTGGGTCGGCATATCCGTACCCATTCAGGGCTCATTGGCGCGATGTTCCGCACCGCATCCTTCAAAGCCGAAGAAAAAGCCATTGCCGACCGTGCGCAAGAATTGCTGGATTACGTGGGTATCGGCAAATTCGCGGCCTATAAAGCACGGACTTTGAGCTATGGCGATCAACGTCGCTTGGAAATTGCCCGTGCCTTGGCGACCGACCCCCAGCTCATCGCATTGGATGAACCCGCTGCGGGGATGAATGCCACTGAAAAAGTCATGCTACGGGAATTGATTGACCGCATTCGCCAAGACAACCGCACCATTTTGCTGATTGAACACGATGTGAAATTGGTGATGGGTTTATGCGACCAACTCACCGTATTGGATTACGGCAAGCAAATCGCACAAGGTACGCCCGCCGAAGTGCAGCGCAATGAAAAAGTGATTGAAGCGTATCTCGGAACCGGTGCGCACTAGCCACCAAGAACAATACAGGAACAAAACGATGACAAAACAAACGTTGCTCAAGGTTACGGGACTGCAAGTTTCTTACGGTGGCATTCAGGCGGTGAAGGGCGTGGATTTTGAAGTACGTGAGGGTGAATTGGTCTCGCTGATCGGTTCCAACGGCGCGGGCAAAACCACGACCATGAAGGCGATTACGGGTACGCTGCCCATCAATGCGGGGGATATTGAATACCTCGGCAAGAGCATTCGCGGGCAAGGGCCTTGGGATTTGGTCAAACAGGGGCTGGTAATGGTTCCTGAAGGGCGCGGCATCTTCACCCGCATGACGATTCTCGAAAACCTGCAAATGGGTGCGTACATCCGCAACGATAAGGCGGAGATTTTGGCGGATATTGACAAAATGTTTGCCATTTTCCCCCGCCTGAAAGAGCGCAAAGACCAACTCGCGGGTACGCTTTCCGGCGGCGAGCAGCAAATGGTGGCAATGGGGCGTGCCCTCATGAGCCAGCCCAAAGTGCTGTTGCTGGACGAGCCTTCGATGGGTTTATCGCCCATTATGGTGGATAAAATTTTTGAGGTGGTCAGCGAGGTGTATGCCCAAGGCGTAACCGTTTTGCTGGTGGAACAAAATGCCAGCCGCGCTCTGTCGATTGCCAATCGCGGCTATGTGATGGAATCGGGGCTGGTCACCATGTCCGGTAATGCGATGGAAATGCTGACCGACCCGCGTGTACGTGCGGCGTATTTGGGGGAATAACCGCCTCTTTTTACCGTGCCTTATCCGCCTCGGACGTGAAGGAATCGGCAAAAAATTCCTCTATCGGTAGTTTGCACGCGGTGGTGAAATCCTGTTTCGCGGATTCAATCACCACCGGAGCGCCACAGGCATACACCTGATAGGCGCTTAAATCGGCAAAATCGTCCATCACCGCGCGGTGAACAAAGCCTGTGCGCCCCGCCCAAGCATCCTCCGGCGTGGCATCCGATACCACGGGGATGTACGTCAAATGCGGCATTGGGGATTGCTGCGCCACAACCCAATCATGCAAATACAAATCCTGCGGGCGACGACCACCCCAATAAAAATGAATGGGACGTTGGATATTGTGCTGCTGTATTTGTTCCAGCAACGCTTTAATCGGGGCGAATCCCGTTCCCGATGCCAAGAAAATCAAGGGCTTATCCGATTTTTCGCGCAGAAAGAACGAACCAAACGGCCCTTCTGCCCGCAAAATGGAACGCTCTTTCATGCTGCCAAAAACCTGATCGGTGAATTTACCGCCCTGCATGTGGCGAATATGCAATTCGATTTTTCCGTCATTTTTGCCATCCGCGCGTGGTGCATTCGCCATGGAATAGGCACGGCGTGAACCATCGGGCAACATAAATTCGATGTATTGCCCCGCCCAGTAGTGGAATTTTTCGCTGGCGGGTAATTGCAGTTGCAAAATCATCACATCATCCGATTGGCGGTGCATGGATTGCACCCGAACCGGAATTTTTTTCACCGCAGGCGCATCCACTTCCACCACCGTTTTGACTTCCAGCACCACATCGCTTTCGGGGTGGGCGCGGCAGGTCAAAATCAGGCCACTGGCTTTTTCTTCGGCGGTGAGGGCAGCATCCAAATGGGCATCGTGCCGCACCGAACCCGAAACCAGCCGCGTTTTACAGCAGCCGCACGCACCATCCTTGCAGCCGTAGGGCAGGGTAATGTGGTGGCGGATGGCGGCTTCTAGGATGGCTTCGGGTTCGTTTACCGAGAAATTGCGCTGACTGGGCTGTATGACGACGGAAAAAGTCGGGGCTGTCATGGTTGTTGTCATTATTTGTTATCCTCAAAAATTTGGAATTTAGGGGTTATTTTGCCTTCAAGTTTACCGTTTCGATTCCGGCGTACCCGTGTTTTAATCGTAGGATGTGGCGATGTAGGGGTGCGTGTGGTGCGGCATTTACCCCGCCGCGTGCGGATTTTGGCGCTCACGCAACAACCGGAACGCATCCCCGAACTGCGTGCTTTGGGAATTGTGCCATTGGTCGGTAGCCTCGATAAACCCGCTACGCTGCGCCGATTGGCGGGGCTGGCACGGCGAATCGTCCACCTCGCACCACCACCTACCATCGGCAACCGCGACCCCCGCACCCGCAATTTGTTACACGCCTTACGTCGGCGCACGCCCCC
>CALMCD010000357.1 GCA_937863075.1 uncultured Rhodoferax sp.
GTGGTGTTGGACATATTGAAAAGATTTAATAAATTCAAAATAATTCAAAGATTAAAAACGGGATGGGGAGGAACATCCGCATTTTGCGCACGGTGGCGCAGGGCGTGATCCATCACCACCAGCGCAAGCATCGCCTCGGCAATCGGGGCAGCGCGAATGCCCACGCAAGGGTCGTGGCGGCCTTTGGTGACCACCTGAATCGGGTTGCCGAGCCTATCGACCGAATCGCGCGGCGTGAGAATGGAGCTGGTGGGCTTGATGGCAATGCTCACTTCCAAATCTTGTCCGGTGGTGATGCCGCCCAGCACGCCGCCCGCGTTGTTACTCGCAAAGCCAGTGGGGGTGAGCGAATCGCCATGCACGCTACCACGCTGCGCGACGCTGGCAAAACCTGCGCCAATTTCCACCCCTTTGACGGCGTTAATACCCATCATGGCGTAGGCAATATCCGCATCCATTTTGTCGAATAGCGGTTCGCCCAGCCCCACGGGTACGCCCGTCGCTACCACGCGCAAACGTGCGCCGCAAGAATCATGGGATTTGCGCAGGGCTTCCATGTATTCTTCCAAAGCGCTGACATCGGCTACGGGGGCAAAGAAGGGATTATTCGGCACATGTTCCCAGCTTTCAAAGGCAATCGGCAATTCACCGATTTGGGTCATGCACGCACGAAATTCCATGCCGAATTTTTCTTTCAGCCATTTTTTCGCCACCGCACCCGCAGCCACCATCGGAGCCGTCAAACGGGCACTGGAACGACCACCGCCGCGCGGATCACGCCGACCATACTTTTGGTAGTAGGTGAAATCGGCATGACCGGGGCGGAAGGTGTCCAAGATATTGCCATAGTCTTTGCTACGTTGATCGGTGTTTTCAATCAACAAAGCGATAGGCGTTCCCGTGGTTTTACCTTCGTACACCCCGCTCAAAATCCGAACTGCGTCCGGCTCATTGCGCTGGGTGACGAATTTAGATGTACCCGGGCGGCGGCGATCCAAGTCCCCTTGAATATCCGCCTCGCACAAGTCCATCCCGGGGGGGCAGCCATCCACCACGCAACCAATGGCTGCGCCGTGGGATTCGCCGAAATTGGTAACGGTAAAGAGTGTTCCGAATGTATTTCCGCTCATAACACCATTACACGCTTACAGCTTGGGGGCTTCGCTGCCGTTGGTGCCATCTTCTGGCCAGTTGTGGATATAGGCTTTGAGCATTTTGTTTTCAAAGTTTTGGCTATCCACCACCGCACGCGCCACATCGTGGAAGCTGATAACGCCCATCAGTCTGCCTGCGTCCATCACCGGCATATAGCGGGCGTGGCGATCCAACATCATGCGGCGTACTTCGTCGATTTCGGTGGCCAGTGTGCAAGTGACGGGGCAATCATCCATCGCAGCACGTACCGATGTTTGGCGCACATCGCCTTGCATTTTGGCGATGGCTTGGCTTAATTCACGAACGGTCAGGATACCGACCAGTTCACCATGTTCCATTACGATTAAAGAGCCCACATCACGTTCTGCCATCAAAGTGACAGCCGTCAACAAAAGGTCATTGGGAGTTGCGGTGTAGAGGGTATTGCCCTTCATGCGCAGAATGTCACTAACTTTCATGGTGTTTCCTCGTTTTATTGCCTAAAAAGTAAAAAGATAAAAAGGTACAGATACAAGTGTCAATATAGCCCAAAAAAGCGGCATTCGACTAACATTCAACTAACACATTCAACTAACATCCGCGTGCCCGATTGGATTGGAATTGCGTTCTAAAAGCAGCAAACGTGCCAGCATCCAAGGCTTCACGTATTTCGCGCATCAGGTTCAGATAGTAGTGCAGATTGTGGATGGTAGTCAGCATCGGCCCCAGCATCTCCCCGCAGCGGTCAAGGTGGTGCAAATAGGCGCGGCTGAATCCATCACGCCCGCCCTGATCCCACGGTATGCCCGAAGCCCCCGCGCACGCATGGCAGGTGCAACTGGTATCCAGCGGCTGCGGGTCGTGCTTATGGCGGGCATTGCGCAGTTTCAAATCACCATAGCGGGTGAAAATCGTGCCGTTACGCGCATTGCGGGTGGGCATGACGCAATCGAACATATCCACGCCTTCCGCCACGCCTTGCACCAAATCTTCGGGCGTGCCTACCCCCATCAGGTAACGTGGTTTATCGGCGGGCAGGCGGTGTGGCGTATGCGCCATGATACGCAGCATTTCTTCTTTTGGCTCACCCACGCTCACGCCGCCAACGGCATAACCCGGGAAATCCATATCCACCAGTTGTTCCAACGATTCTTGGCGCAAATGTTCAAACATGCCACCCTGCACGATCCCAAACAGGGCATTCGGATTTTCCAGCTTGGTAAATTCCGCTTGGCAACGCTTCGCCCAACGCAGGCTCAATTCCATCGAAACACGGGCTTCGGCTTCGGTGGTGAGGTGGCCTTTGGTTTCGTAGGGTGTGCATTCGTCAAACTGCATCACGATGTCGCTATTCAACACCGTTTGAATCTGCATACTGATTTCGGGCGTGAGGAATAATTTATCGCCATTCACGGGGCTGGAGAAGCGCACACCTTCTTCGCTGATTTTGCGCATCGCCCCCAAGCTCCATACTTGAAAGCCGCCCGAATCGGTCAGAATGGGTTTATTCCATTTTTCAAAGGCGTGCAGACCGCCAAAGCCTTTCATCACGTCCAGCCCGGGGCGCATCCACAGGTGAAACGTATTGCCCAGAATGATTTGCGCCCCCATTTCTTCAAGGCTGCGCGGCATCACGCCTTTCACGGTTCCGTAGGTTCCTACGGGCATAAAAATGGGGGTTTGCACCACGCCGTGGTTCAGCGTGAGCGTGCCACGGCGGGCGTGGCTGGTGGGATCGGTGGTAATCAGATTGAATTCAAGCATAAGCAATTCTACTGACCTCTCCACGCTCTCCCCTCCATTCCACCCAATTACACGCCAAAATGCCGCTTAATCCTTTCCTCCATCAGGCCACGTACATCGCGCTCGTTGGCATGGTGCAGGCGTTCATATAACGCGGGTGCAATGGGTACAAAGATGTTGATGATGTTCGGATCAAAATGGATTCCGGCATCCCGTTGCAAAATTTCCATCGCCGCACTGAATTCCATCGGTTTTTTATAGGGTCGTCGGGAACAGAGGGCATCGAAGACATCGGCGACCGCAAAAATACGCGCGGTAATCGGAATTTGCTCGCCCACCAACCCGCGCGGGTAACCCGTTCCGTTCCACTTTTCATGGTGACCGGCTACTACCGCATTTGCACCCGCCAGCCAGCCAATATCGCCCACAATGCTTTCACCTTGCGCAACGTGGGTGCGCATAATGGCCATTTCACTGTCGGTGAGCGGGCCGGGTTTGAGGAGGATGGCATCGGGAATCGCAATTTTCCCCACATCGTGCAAAAAGCTCCCCGCAATCAATGATTGCATGGCAGAACCCTGAAGCCGCATTTCTTCGCCGATACGTGCCGCAATCCACGCCACGCGGTAATTGTGCAGCCCCGTATCCGAATCGCGCTTGGCAATGGTGCGCCCCAATGCTTCCATCATGCTGATATTCGATTCCAGTACTTCATGCGTTTTACGGGAATTTTCCGCAATCAACGATACCACCACCGGATACAGCACCGCACCACATACCAGCGACGCGATGCCTACCAGCAACGCCATCAGCAAGGAGTTGTGCCAAATTTGATTTTGTTGCCACTGGGGCATGATGCGAATGCCCTCAAGGTATCCCACAATCGGGCTTCTTGGGTCGTCCGCGAATTGGTATTGCGGCACAAACACCCGCAACAACCACAAGTTGGTATACGGCGATTGCAGGCTTTTGTAATGCGATTGGGTATAGCGGGGAGGGGTGTGGCGGGATGATTCGCGCGGCAACTCTAATGCGATCATCGTTCCGGGATGGGACATGGATTTGGCTAATTCCCGCCCTTGGGCATCGTAAATCGTCACGACATCCAACAACCCTCCCACAATCGCATCGGCAACCGCTTGCACTTGCTGGCGGTTCACGTCGGTATAACTAAAAACCCCGGGACGTGAACCCGAAAGCCCCAATAAACGCTTGGCTTCATCGGCGGCGAGGGTCACGATGGTTTCTTCTGCCGCTGCTTTGGCTCGCCACCACGCCAATGGGCTGGCGAGCGATGCCAAAAGGATGCTTACCAGCGCAATGCGGTAAGCCGGATGACGATTAAATTTGTCGAATAGGGTCATGGTGGTACCGTGCCAGCAACATGGCATCCCCATAGCTGAAAAAGCGGTAACGCTCGGCAATGGCGGTGCGATAGAGTTCCATGATAGGTTCATACCCTGCAAAAGCCGATACCAGCATCATGAGGCTGGATTTCGGTAAATGAAAGTTGGTCACCAGCAAATCCACCAGCCGGAAGGAAAACCCGGGGGTGATAAAAATCTGCGTATCACCCTGCGCAATGCCACTGGCTGCCCACGATTCCAGCGTGCGCACGGTCGTTGTTCCAACGGCAACCACACGCCCCCCCCGCGCACGGCAATCGGCGATGGCTTGCTGTGTGGCTTCGGGAACGTCATACCATTCACTGTGCATCTGGTGCTCGCTGAGGTTTTCGGTTTTGACGGGCTGAAAGGTTCCCGCCCCTACATGCAGGGTCACGTAGGCACGTTGTACCCCGATGGCATCCAATTGTGCCAACAATGCCTCATCAAAATGCAGCGCTGCCGTCGGTGCGGCGACTGCGCCTAAATTTTTGGCAAAAACGGTTTGGTAACGCTGTACATCTTCCGCCGAATCGGTATGGGTGATGTAGGGCGGCAGTGGCACATGTCCGTGCCGTTCCATCAAGGTGTAGGGGTTATCGCCCGCATCATTCGACAATACAAAACGAAACAGCGGCCCTTGCACGGCATCCGGCCAGCGTCCCAGCATGGTGGCGCTCAAGCCATCGGCATGGCCTTCGGCGCACACCAATTTCAAGGTAGCACCGATTTCCGGCTTCTTGCTAACCCGCATGTGCGCCGCCACTTGGTTACCGCCCAGCACCCGTTCGACCAGCAGTTCCACTTTGCCGCCCGTGGCTTTTTCACCAAACAAGCGGGCTTTTAGCACCTTGGTATCGTTAAAAACCAGCAAATCCCCTGCACGTAGTAGGGTTGGTAATTCGTTAAAAATGCGGTGCGTTGGCGTTGCAGCAGTCGCACCAGTGGCATCCAGCAGGCGCGACCCACTGCGCTGCGGAGCTGGATGCTGGGCAATCAGCTCTTCAGGCAGGACAAAATCAAAGTCGCTTAAGGTATAGGTATGGGGGGAGCGTGGTGGTATATCGGTCATGGTGTGCGATTTTCCACACTTTTCCACTTTCTTGCCCACGCCCCTATATCGTCTATGTAAGTAAATACGGCCGGAATCACCAATAAGCTCAAAATGGTGGAAGTCATCAATCCACCAATCACCGCAATCGCCATCGGGGAGCGGAAGCTGGTATCCGCCGCACCCAATCCAATCGCAATCGGTAACATACCCGCCGCCATCGCCAATGTGGTCATGATGATGGGGCGGGCGCGTTTGTGGCAAGCATCCATCAATGCGTCAAAACGGCTTAAACCCTGTTCACGCCGCGCCAAAATCGCGTATTCCACCAACAAAATCGAATTTTTGGTCGCCACGCCCATCAGCATAATCAAACCGATGAGCGATGGCATAGAAAAACTCTTTTGCGCCAACAACAAGCCCACAAATGCACCACCCAGCGATAAGGGCAAGGCCGTCAAAATGGTTACGGGGTGCAAAAAGCTCTTGAACAGCAGTACCAGCACGATGTAAATGCACAGCACGCCCGTCAGCATCGCCAAACCAAAGCTGGCAAACAATTCGCCCATCACCTCGGCATCGCCCACTTCGACCACCTTCACACCCGCAGGCAGGTTTTTGATGGCATCCAAGTTTTGCACGGCTGCTGTCACCTCGCCCAGCGGTGTGCCCGAGAGTTCGACTTCAAATGTGACATTGCGCGAACGGTCATAACGGTCAATCACCGCCGGCCCGCCCGCCACTTCCAAGGTAGCGATTTGACTCAATAGCACCGGCCCTTTCACCCCCGGAACGGTCAGGCGACCGAGCAAATCCAAATCGGCACGCGCGGCGGTATCCAGCATCACCACAATCGGGATTTGGCGTTGATTCAGGTTGAGTTTCGGCAAGGCCGCATCAAAATCGCCTACCGTGGCAATGCGCAGGGTATCGCCAATCGCAGCCGTCGTAACACCCATATCGGCAGCGCGTGCCAGATTCGGGCGTACTGCAATTTCAGGCCGTACCAAACTGGCGGTTGAAGCGATATTGCCCAAGCCGGAGATCGAACGAATGCCCTTTTCCACCTCCAAGGCCGCGCTTTGCAAGGTAACAGGGTCTTCACCTGTCAGCACCAAAATGTACTTTTCACCGGAAGCGCCCAAGCCTACTTTGCTGCGCACACCCGGTAGCGTTTCCAGCGATTGCCGAATTTGTTTTTCAATCACCTGCTTGACGGGGCGCGTGCCGCGTTCATCCAGCAAAATGGTCAGCGTAGCTTTGCGCGTCTCGGAAGCACCTTGGGGTGCAAAAGGGTCACTGCCCGCCGTTCCGCCACCGATGGTGGTGTAAACGCTTTTGATATGTGCAATGCCTGCGACTAATTGACGCGCTTCCTCCGCTGTTGCACGGGTTTGTGCCAAGGTGCTTCCGGGTTGCAATTCAAGGTAAACCTGCGTTTGCGAGTTGTCATCCGGTGGAACGAAACCTTGCGGCAACAGCGGAATCAGCATCAACGAGCCGATGAAAAACGCACCCGCCCCCAGCATCGTCATGCCACGGTGGTGTACGCACCAGTTTGCCCAACGCATATAAATGCCCATCCAAAACGGCTCTTGGTGGGGCTGGGTAATGGGTTTGAGGATGTACGCTGACATCATTGGGGTTAGCACCCGCGCCACCAAAAGCGATGCCGCTACCGCCAGCGCCGCCGTCCAACCGAATTGTTTGAAGAATTTGCCCGCAATACCGCTCATAAACGCCGTTGGTAGAAAAACCGCGATCAGCGTAAAGGTTGTGGCAATCACCGCCAGTCCGATTTCATCGGCGGCTTCCATCGCGGCATCGTAAGGATTCTTGCCCATGCGCAAATGGCGGACGATGTTTTCTACTTCCACAATCGCATCGTCCACCAAAATCCCAATCACCAGCGAAAGTGCCAAAAGCGTAATCACGTTGATGGAAAAGCCCAAATAATTCATGCCGATAAAAGCCGGAATCGCCGACAGGGGCAACGCTACCGCCGAGATGAAAGTGGCACGCCAATCGCGCAGAAACAACCAAACCACCAGTACCGCCAAGGCCGCTCCTTCATAGAGCAGGTGCATGGAACCATCGTATTCTTCCTTTACGGGTTGCACGAAGTTGAATGCTTCGGTGATTTGCATTTCGGGGTGCTGGGCGCGGATTTCATCCAAGGCTTTGTAAACCGCCGCACCCACTTCCACCTCGCTCGAACCTTTGCTACGCGCTACCTCGAATCCCACCACGGGCTTGCCGTTGAGCAGCGCAACGGAACGCTGTTCGGCAACCGTGTCGCGGATGGTGGCGAGTTGGTCAAGGCGCACACGGCGACCATCGCTCAAACTAAATTCCAAGCTCCCCAATTCTTCTGCCGACCGCACGGCTGCCAAGGTGCGCATGGGTTGCTCGCCGCCGCCCACATCGGCACGACCGCCCGCTACATCTTGCTGCACTTGCCGCAATTGGCGCGAAACATCCGCCGCTGTAGCTCCCAGTGCTTGCAATTTAGCGGGGTCTAGCGCGACTTGAATTTGCCGATCCGCACCCCCCACGCGCGTCACCGCACCGACTCCACGCACCGCCAACAACCGTTTGGTGATGGTGTTATCGACAAACCAGCTCAAGGTCTCATCATCCATCTCCGCAGCGCCTACGGTGAACGCCAGTATCGGCTGCCCTGACAGATTGATTTTGTTGATGATGGGGTCACGCAAATCGGCGGGCAAATCGCCACGCACGCGGGATACGGCGGAACGTACATCGTCCAACGCCTCCTGCCCCGATTTTTCTAAACGAAACTCGGCAGTAATGGTGACACCGCCGTCTTGCACCTTGGTGTAAATGTGCTTCAGGCCTTCCAGCGTGGCGATGCTGTTTTCGATTTTGCGTGCCACCTCGGTTTCCATCTGCGCCGGAGCCGCACCGGGTAATGATGCCACCACCGTGATGGTCGGCAAATCCAAATCAGGAAAATTTTGCACCTTCATGGCGCTAAAACCCAGCAGCCCCGCAAACGTGAGCAGCACAAACAGCATCACCCCCGCAATCGGGTTTTTAATCGACCAAGCGGATACGTTCATGGTTTCACCCGCACGGTATCGCCATCATTCAAAAATCCTGCACCCGCCACCGCAACCACGGCACGCGGGGTGAGTCCACGCAGAATTTCAACCTGTTCGCCAATACGCCGCCCCACTTCAACCCGCCGCTGGTGAACGCGGTTATTCGCCCCCACTTCAAAAACGTAATGGAAACCATCGCGTGCTACCACGGCTTGCTGCGGCACGGTGAGCGCATCGCTAGAGCCGAGTTCAAATTCACCCCGTGCAAACATGCCTGCTTTGATCGTGGAATGCGTTGCTGCGGTGGTGTTCAAATCGACATACACCAGCGCGTTACGAGTTTGTGCATCGACGGTAGGGGCAACCATGCGCACCTTGCCATTCACTTGCGTGCCACTGGCTGCCGTCACCCGCACAGCATTGCCGACTCTGACGCGCCCCAATTCGGTCGCGGTGACTTCACCACGCCATTCCAAACGCGATTGCCGAATCAAACGGAATAATTCCGTTCCCGCCCCCACCACCGCGCCGACCGTTGCCGTGCGTGCTGAGATGATGCCGCTATCGGGTGCGGTGATGTGTGTATTCTTTTGGCGAATTTCTTGCACTGCCAGCATCGCCTTCGCACTTTCCAGCCGCGCTAATGCGGTTTGTTCGCCGGTAAGCAGTTGGCTGATTTGCTGCTTGCTCATCATGCCGTTTTCTTGAAAAGCACGGGCGCGTTGTGCGTTGGCGGCGGCATCGGCGACTTGCGCTTGGGCTTCTGCGACGACTGCACGCGCTTGGGCGACATCCGCCGCCACGCTTTCGGACGCAAATACCGCCAAAACCTGACCCCGTTGCACCCGATCACCAATGCTGACCCGCACTTCGGATAAGCGCAATCCATTCACTTCTGCGCCAATACTCGCCTCCTGCCACGCCGCGATATTGCCATTGGCAGCCAAACGTAAAGGCAAACTGGTGGCAATGGCTTGTGCCGTAGTCACCGTCATACTGGGTTTGGCAACCGCTGCGGATGCCGCTGACGATGCGGGGGCAGACGGTTGCTGTGCCGCTGCAAAATCGGCATACACCCCCGCGCACACCGCCCACATGCACAAGGCTGATAATTTCTTTAAAAACATGGATATAACTCGGTTATCGGTTAGAATAGAAGGTTAAAGGAAGCTTGGCCGAGCGGTTTAAGGCACCGGTCTTGAAAACCGGCGATGTTTTACGACATCCGTGAGTTCGAATCTCACAGCTTCCGCCA
>CALMCD010000358.1 GCA_937863075.1 uncultured Rhodoferax sp.
TTCCCACGCCAGCGGGCATGATTGCGCTGGAAACTGCCAACCAACTGCACGAATCAGGGGACGTTATCAGCGCTACACCGAATTGGTGGAAGGCTATGGCAGGGCGTTGAATAAATCAATAATAATCAGAGGATATTTCACTATGGATACCATCCAAGAATTACTAGATAAAGGTTTACATTTTCACCACCAATTGAAATTGGAAGAAGCACGCTCCATCTATTTAGATATATTAAAAATAGACCCCCAGAATTTTGATGCCCTGCAATTTTTAGGGGCTATTGGAATCCAAACCCATAATCCGATTGAAGCACTGCGCTGGCTGGATCAGGCAGTCACCATCAATGCGCACGATGCCGGTGTTCATGCCAATCGTAGTGCTGCACTGGCTGCACTACAACGCCATCAAGAGGCTATTGCCAGTTATGATCGTGCATTGCTTTTAGATAATTATGCAGGAACATGGAATAATCGTGCCGCCAGTTACAAGGCATTGGAACAATACGAAGAAACCATTCAAAGTCTAAATCAGGTAATTGCATTGGAACCTCAATATGCCGATGCCTATACCAATCGTGGCATTGCATTTTATAAATTACAACAATACGAATCAGCTATTGAAGATTACAATACTGCCATTGCTATCAATCCCAACAATTATTTATTGTATTACAACAAAGGCATTTGTTTAAACGAAATAAAAAAGTACGATGCTGCGATTGAAAATTACGACAAGGCCATTGCCATTAATCCAGATTATGCCGATGCGTACTCCAATCGGGGTACGGTATTGCACCAACTCAAGCAAGATGAAAAGGCTATTGGTGATTATAATTCTGCGATTGCCATTACCCCTGATAAAGCCGATTTTTACTTTAACCGTGCCGTTTCTTTTTGTGATTTAAGAAAATACCAATTATCTATTGATGATTATAAAAAAGCCATTGCCTTGCGTTTGGATTATAGGGATGCTTATTACAATCTAGGGCTTGTGTTGGGGGAGCTGCAACAATACCAAGAGGCTATTGATTGCAATGATAAAGCACTGGCATTGAAATCAGATTACCCCTTTCTCTATGGAATACGTTTTTATTCTAAATCGTATTTATGCGATTGGAATCATTGGGATACTGAATTCAACGATATTATTCAGCGCATTGAAGCCAACGAAGAATCGACACCGGGTTTTCAATTTTTTTCATGGAGCGATTCTCTCGATTTACATTACCGAGTATCCCAACGGTGGGTTACTTCAAAAAGTGTCGATTTTCCCCAGCTTGCTCCTATCCCACAGCGCCCCATCCAAAAACGTAAAAAAATCCGTATTGGTTATTTTTCAACGGATTTTCGGGTTCATGCCGTCGGTCAAATTATTGCTGAATTATTCGAGCAACATGATAGAAGCCGCTTTGAATTGATTGCCTTTGATTTTGGCCCCCAAACCAACGATGCACTACGACAACGTATTCAAAAAGCATTTGACCAGTTTATCGACATTCGGGATAAAAGTGACCTCGAAGCCGCACAACTGGCACGGGATATGCACATTGATATTGCCGTTGATTTGAATGGCTTTACGGGCGATTGCCGCACCGGTATTTTTGCTTGCCGTGCTGCACCCATTCAAATGGCGTATATTGGTTATCCGGGTACAATGGGGGCTGATTTTATCGACTATATTCTTGCGGATAAAACCCTGATTCCTGAATCATCGCAAAAGTTTTATTCCGAAAAAGTGGTTTACATGCCACATAGCTATCAGGTCAATGACCGTCGGCGCGAAGTATCGGATAAAAAATCGAGTCGAGCGGATTTTGGATTACCCGAATCGGGTTTTGTTTTTTGTTGTTTCAATAACAATAATAAAATTACTCCACCCACTTTTGATAGTTGGATGCGTATTTTGCACCAAGTGCCCCACAGTGTTTTGTGGTTGTTTGCCGATAATGCTACGGCAGAAAATAATTTGCGCAAAGAAGCCCATCAACGCGGGATTGAATCGCACCGTTTGATTTTTGCCTCCCGAATCCCTTTATCGGAACATTTAGCGCGGCATCGGGTTGCGGATTTGGGTTTAGATACATTTCCGTATACCGGCCATGCCACGACGAGCAATGCGCTGTGGGTTGGTTTACCCGTGGTGACGCGGATGGGAGAATCGTTTGCCAGCCGAGTGGCAGGGAGTTTGCTCCATGCTATGGGTTTGCCAGAATTGATTACTACGACGGCAAAAGCATGTGAAGCGCTTGCGATTGATCTGGCATTAAATCCGCATAAATTGAAAGCGATACGGAATAAGTTAGAAGAAAATCGTCTGACCACGCCGCTGTTTAATCCCGAATTGTTTACGCGCCACTTGGAAAATGCTTATGAGCAAATGGTACAGCGTTATGACCAGCAACTGCCTGTTGACCATATCTTCGTACCAGCCCATTTAGCACCGCCCCAAAACAGCATTTGGAAAAAAATCACCCGTTTTTTGACAGCAACGACCAAACGTTCAAAACGCTAAATGCGCAGCGGAGTCATCCCCCGCAGCACCGCCCCAATCGTTTGAATCGCGTATTCCATCGCTTCGCTCCACGGCTGGGCGATGGTCATGCGCAAACAGTGGCTGGTTTTGCTGCCGCTGCCAAACAATACCCCCGGAGTGAACGATACGCCCAGCGGCACGCATTGCCGCAGCACCGCCAGCGTATCCGTTCCCGCCGCGCAGACCACCCAGAGCCACCAACCGCCCTCGCTGTGGATGCGGCAATCAACGGGAAAGTTTTTTCGCACCGCTTCCACCACCAGCGGCACATTGCTTGCCAAGCGTTCGCGCAGTTTGCGCAAAT
>CALMCD010000359.1 GCA_937863075.1 uncultured Rhodoferax sp.
CTTGGGTAAGGGATCGATTGATTTTGCCTGATTTTGGATTGGTGGTGCATTCATGTACCATTGGTCAATACGGTGTACCGGATGACGAACAATGAAACGCTTGAATACATCTCACCGAGGCAAAAACAACACCCAGTAAATCAACAATACGTTGATGAACAAAGAAACCCCGAAGCCGATTTTCCAAATCACCGTTGCATCGCGCTGCAACAAGGGTACGGGCGGCGGAGCGGTTAAGGGGCGGGCGGCTCCGCGCTCTACGGCTAACAAAAATTCTTCGGCGGTTTCAAAGCGTTGATTTTTATCCAGCGAAACGGCCTTCAACGCAACATGGTCTAACCAAATCGGCACATCGGGTCGGATGCGCGATGGCGGAGTGACCGCTTTGGCGCTGGTATAACGCCCCACTTGGTAGGGTAATACATCGCCATAGGGCAATCGTCCGGTCAGCATTTGGTACAGCACCACACCCAGCGCGAACAAATCACTTTGTGTATCGGCAGCTTGGGGTTCATCGTTGGGCTGGCGATAGCCCCATTGCTCGGGGTTGATGTAGCTCGGTGTTCCGGCGTGCAAGAGGCGCATGGCTTCGGGTTCTTTGCCCGTCAATGCCACACCCATATCGAGGATACGCCAACATCCATCGACACTGCGATGCAAATTCGCGGGCTTGATGTCGCGGTGAATAATGCCCTGCCGATGCAACAACCCCAGCCCCCGAATCACTTGCACCAAAATTTCCAGCACCTCCGGCACGGGCATGGTGATCACTGTTTTTTGCTCGCGCCGCTGGTCTAACAGGCGTTCTAATGTTTCGCCGTCAAGCCATTCGTAGAGCAGGTAAAACGCACTGGCATCGGGTACGTGGTGCAAATGCACGAAACGGTTTTTGTTTTTTTCGAGAACTGAAACGGGCGTATTGATTTCGGTTTGCGTCAGGCGTTCGGATAACCATGCTTCGTGCGCCAGCATAGCGCGTTCTTCGGCATCGTTGGCACGCAGTGCATGCAGGGTTTTCAGGGCGTACCGTTGTTTTTCTTTTTCAACCTGATAAACCACATTGATGCCGTTATTGGCAACGGCTTCGGTGACCACAAAACCATCCAACACATCGCCGACCCGCAATGCTTTGGGGATAGGAAGCTGTTTGGCGCGGCGTTGGGCATCCAATAAATCCTCGGTATTCAAACCGTTTACCCGCAATACCAAGGCGGTGCAGTTATCGCTACTGCCAGCGTCCAAAGCCGCATCGACCAAGGCTTCGCTGGCAGCTTGCGCCGGTTGATTGGGTTGCTTATCAATCAGCAGCGGGATATGCTTATTCTTTAAGCTGCCATGCACGCCATCGGTCATCAACAGGAATACATCACCGATTTGCAATTCGCCTTGGCTGTAATCCACCAATACCCGGTCATCCAACCCCAATGCCCGCATCAGCACCTGTTTCATCTGTATGCTATCGCGCACATGGTCGGTAGTGAGTTGGGTTAATACACCATCGCGTAGCAAATAGGCACGGGTATCACCCACATGCGCTAACGTCCACGTATGCCCCCGCAACACCAGCGCGGTAAGGGTGGTGAGACCGCTGCCGTTTTCTTCTTGCTCCCTGCGCCGATTTTGTGAGGCCAGCCAGCTATTGTGGGTCGCAATCAGCCTATCCAGTGCGACGGTGGTATCCCAGTTGTCGGGGACACAAAAGTAATCCCGTACCACGGTAGTAACCGAGGTCATGGCGGCTTCACGACCCCGCCCGCCGGTACTTACACCATCGGCTACCGCTGCGATGCACCCTCGGCGAATTTCCGAGGGTTCGGGCAGCAAAGCTCCGGCAAAGTCCTCGTTATGCGAACGCTTGCCGGTGCGCGATGCGTAGCCAATTTCAACTGAAAAAGTCATGGATATTACGAATGGGTACGGGCGCGACCGCCTTTTTCAGCCCATGTGCGTGTCCAACGAATTTGCATCACCCGCAACATCACCAGCATGATGGCTGCTACGACCGCAAAGACCAAGAAACCATAAAAATACGTTCCGGTGTACTGTTTGCTCAATCCCATGGCATTGGGAATCAATGCACCACCCAACGCACCGACTTCACCAATCATCGAACCCGCTACCGCCGTAGTCGTCGGCCAGCGCAGGGGAACCAGTTGGAACAGCGCACCATTGCCCGCGCCCAGTGCCGCAAAGCAAAACATAAACAACAGCGTGGTTGCAGCCAAGGAATGACCAACAGCACCTGTAATGACGATGCTCACAATGATCGCACCCAATACACCCGTCAGCGTATTCACACCACCCACGCGGTCAGAAACCCAGCCCCCAATCGCACGAATGACCGAACCCATTAGTGCGGCAAGCATCGTGAGTTGCCCCGCTTCAATCTTGGTAACCTTGAATTGGTCATAAAAATACGATGGCAAAAAGCTGGACAAACCAATGAAGCCACCGAAAGTAATCACGTAAATCAGGCTAAACGCCCAACCGTCTTTTTCAAATAAGCAAGCGATGTGTTCTTTGAAGGTTTGGTGTTCGGAATCGGGTGGTTCTTTGGCGGCGAACCACATCACCAGCATCGGCACAAACATGGTCAAAGCCGCCAAGCCATACACGGTTTGCCAGCCGAACTTGGTTGCCAAGGGCGGCGCAAACAGCACCGCCAGCACCGTACCGGAGTTACCTGCACCCGCCAGCCCCATCGCCAAACCCTTGTATTTGGGTGGAAACCAGCCCGAACCCAAGGATAAGGCCACGCCAAAACTCGCTCCGGCAATACCCAGCAACACGCCCATCGCCAATACATCATCGTAGGTGTTGACATAGAAGTAGCCAAAGCCCAGCGCAACCACGATCAGGCTCATCTCGACCATCGCCGCATTTTTACGACCAATGTACTGCGCCAAAATACCCAGCGGAAAGCGCATCAACGCACCCGCCAGAATAGGAACGGAAATCATGAAACCTTTTTGCGCAGCGGTTAGATTGAAGGTCTCGCTGATGAAAGGAGCCATCGCACCATTCAGTACCCAAATCGCAAAGCAAAAATCGAAGTACAAGAAGGAGGCCAGCAGGGTCGGCCAGTGACCGGATTGTAAAAATGTCTTGAAGTTACTCACAACGAAATCCTTTAAACCTTGGAAAACAAAACTGCTATCCGTTCAGCGAAAAGCGTGCCAGCCCCAAACTTCCAAACATCCCTACAAAATGCACTGAAACCATGCAAGGGATAACCCTAAATGCAGTGCATGGTGCGAACCAGCTCTACACATACCTTTTATGCACCAATTTATGCCATCAAAGCTTGCTGGGGGGCATTGCTTCCTTTATGCTTCCTTGGCACTGTATTTGCTTTAAGCGGTGGGATCGCTTTTTGAGGACTTTTGAGGACATGGGACGTTTATGAAAAAAATGAAACTGGTGATGGTAGGCAACGGCATGGCTGGCGTGCGCACCATCGAAGAAGTGCTGAAACTCACCCCTGATATGTACGACATCACGGTATTCGGTGCCGAGCCGCACCCGAATTACAACCGTATCCT
>CALMCD010000360.1 GCA_937863075.1 uncultured Rhodoferax sp.
TTCCCCACATTCTGCCCACCCAGAATCAAATTCACCTTCCGTAAAGATTCAATTTTGGTATCTTTGAAATTCTTAAAACCTTGAATATGAATACTGGTGAGCATCATGCAACTCCATTCAAATTTTGTTTATTTGGAAAAATAAGCCGATACGCGCTGTAATGCAGAACGTAAAAATCGGAATAAGGTGATGGTAATAAATGCCAATACCGCAATCGCCACCGTGAGCGATATGCCAAACATAAACGGGTATTGAACCGCCAACCACACCGCTGCCACCACTATGCCATCTTCTAATAAACTCGCGGCGATATTGCTAAACGGTTCGGGCGAGGTGTTGATTGCCGCGCGGGTCGTGGTTTTGGCGACTTGGCTACTGGCTGCCAATGTGCCGCCCATCAAGGCCGCGAAGGTGGTCATGGTTGCGCTATCCGCTCCCAACGCGCCCGCCACCAGTGCCGCACCCGCCGGAATGCGAATCACGCTGTGAACGGCATCCCAAATCGAATCCAGCCCCGGGATTTTGTCGGCGAAAAATTCCACAAACAGCATCACCCCACTGCCCAGCAGCATGGCAGGGCTTTCCAAAACGTGCAGGCCGGATGGCAGGTTGATCCAGTCCATCGAACCCGACAGCCCCACCAAAAACACCACCGCGTACAGGCGAAAACCGCTCGCCCACCCCAGTGCCGAGGCGAGTGCCAGCAGTTGCGGCATATCCAGTGGCATAGCGGTTTCCATCATGTTACGCCTCCGTGTTCGGGGTTTCGAGCCAACTGGGTTTACGCTTTTGCAGGAAGGATTGCACACCCTCTTTCCCCTCACGGCTCGCGCGAATATCGGCAATGCCTTCTACCGTTTGCGCGATGAGCTGGGCGTTGATTTCCTGCTCGGCAACCGTGTGCAGCAATTCTTTGCAAGAGCGAAGCGCGTTCGGGCTGGCACTCACCAAGGCGTGGGCGAGTTCGGCGACTTTGGCATCCAACGCTTCCGCGCTCACGACTTCATGCACAAAGCCAATGCGGTGCGCTTCGGCGGCATTAAAACGCTCGGCGGTCAGAAAATAACGGTGCGCCGCGCGTGCGCCCATCGCCCGAATCACGTAAGGGCTGATGGTGGCGGGCAGTAAACCGAGTTTCACTTCGCTTAAACAATAGTTGGCAGAATCCACGCTCACCGCCATATCGCACGCCGCGACCAAACCCATGCCGCCCGCGTACACATCGCCTTGAATACGGGCGATGGTGGGTTTGCGACACTCGTAAATTGTGCGCAGCATTTCCGCCAGTTGCGCGGCATCCGCCAGATTTTCCGCACGGGTGTAATCCGCCATGCGGCGCATCCAATTCAAATCCGCGCCCGCACAAAACGCCACGCCTTCCGCCGCCAAAATAATGGCACGCACTTCGGCGCTATTGCCCAAATCGGTAAAGGCTTGGGTGAGTTCGGCGATCACGGCATCGTTAAACGCATTGCGCACTTCGGGGCGGTTTAAGGTGATGGTGGCGATGTGTCCGTTTACATGGATAGTTAATGATTTCATATTTCAATTCCCATACTAAAAAGGTTACAAACCCCCTCCCCCCTCACGGGGTACTCCCCCTTTTCAGGGGGAGAGTTGAAATTACCACTACTCTAACTCCCCTCCTTGATAAGGAGGGGTGGCAGGCAAAGCCTGATGGGGTGGGGTGGCTACATCCTAAAAATCCCAAATTTCACGTCTTCAATCGGGGCGTTGAGGGCGGCGGATAAGCCCAGTGCCAGCACGCGGCGGGTGTCGGCGGGGTTGATGATGCCGTCGTCCCACAGGCGGGCGGTGGCATAGTACGGGTGACCTTGTTCTTCGTACTGGCGGCGGATGGGGGCTTTGAAGGATTCTTCTTCTTCCGCGCTCCATGTCCCGCCTTTGAGTTCGATGCCATCGCGCCGCACGGTTGCCAACACGCTCGCTGCTTGTTCACCGCCCATCACGCTGATGCGGGCGTTCGGCCACATCCACAAAAAGCGCGGCGAAAAGGCGCGTCCGCACATTCCGTAATTGCCCGCGCCAAAACTGCCGCCGATGATGATGGTGAATTTCGGCACGTTCGCAGTCGCCACCGCCGTGACCATTTTTGCGCCGTTGCGGGCAATGCCTTCGTTTTCGTATTTGCGCCCGACCATAAAGCCCGTGATATTTTGCAAAAACACCAGCGGGATTTTGCGTTGGCAGCAGAGTTCGATGAAGTGTGCGCCCTTCAACGCCGATTCGCTGAACAAAATGCCGTTGTTGGCGATGATGCCGACGGGCATTCCTTCGATGTGCGCAAAGCCGCACACCAGCGTCGTGCCGAAGCGGGGTTTGAATTCGTGCAGCTCACTGCCATCGACAATGCGGGCGATGATTTCGCGCACGTCAAACGGCTTGCGCGTATCGGTTGGAATGATGCCATACAGCTCTTCTGCTGCATATTTAGGAGCATTCGATGCACGTACAGCGTACTCTACAGGCTTTTTATGGTTCAAATGCGCAATCGCTTGGCGGGCTAATGCCAGCGCGTGCAAATCGTTTTGCGCCAGATGATCCGCCACGCCCGACAAGCGCGTATGCACATCGCCGCCGCCCAAATCTTCGGCACTGACCACTTCGCCCGTCGCGGCTTTGACCAGCGGGGGGCCGCCTAAAAAAATCGTTCCTTGGTTTTTGACGATGATGGTTTCATCGCTCATCGCCGGAACGTATGCGCCGCCCGCCGTGCAACTGCCCATGACCACCGCGATTTGCGCGATGCCCTGCGCACTCATCTGCGCTTGGTTGAAAAAGATGCGCCCAAAATGGTCGCGGTCGGGGAACACATCGTCTTGATTCGGTAAATTCGCACCGCCCGAGTCCACCAAATAAATGCACGGCAAATGATTTTGTGCCGCAATTTCCTGCGCCCGCAGATGCTTTTTCACAGTGAGCGGGTAATACGTGCCGCCCTTCACGGTGGCATCGTTGCACACAATCATGCAATCCACGCCGCTGACGCGCCCGATTCCGGCGATGACTCCGGCGCAGGGGGCGCTATCCGAGCCGTCACGGTCGGGGTACATGGCGAGCGCGGCGAGGGGCGACAATTCCAAGAACGGCGTGCCTTCATCCAGCAACATCCCCACACGGTCACGCGGCAGCAGCTTGCCGCGCCCTGTGTGCTTGGCGCGTGCCGCCTCGCCGCCACCGAGTGCGATTTTGGCGATTTTGGCGTTCAAATCGTCCACCAGCGCCCGCATGGCGGTGGCATTGGCGGTGAAGTCGGCGCTGCGGGGATTGAGTTTCGATTCCAAAACGGGCATGGTGGGGTCTCCTTTATTCCTTATTTCATTATCCAAGAGGATACCCAAATTTACCGCGTACACTGTGCCATGAAAGGTACAAATTCTGCCAACTTATGGTGAGCTATGCCTCAACGTGCTACGCCTATTTCTTTTGTAAAAGCGATTCTTTTCACTTATGAAAAGCGCCACATCCACCCCGCAACGGCGTTGGAAGTGGCACAAATTGCGCCACATCTACTGGATAACCCTAATCCGCTTACCGCCAAGGTAACCGCCGCGCAATTCGAGGCGCTTTCTTACCACGCCATGCGCGAATTGGACGATGAAGCGCTGGGTTGGTTCACGCGCCGCTTGCCGTGGGGTAGTTACGGAATGTTGGCACGGGCAAGTATCAGCGCTCCCAATTTGGGCGTGGCGTTGAAGCGCTGGTGTCGGCATCACGGGCTGATTGCGGACGACATCACGCTCACGCTTTCGGTGCAAGGCGAGGTGGCGACGCTGCACATCACCGAAAACCGCGATTTGGCAACCCTGCGCGAGTTTTGTTTGGTTTCCGTGCTGCGCAATGTGCATGGGCTGGCGTGCTGGTTTATCAATTCGCGGATTCCGTTGATACAAGCCGAATTTCCGTTCGATGCGCCCGTGCATGAATCGGCGTATTCGATACTCTTTTCGGCTGTAACGCGCTTCCAGCAAGCGCAGGCTGCTATCCAATTCGATGCACGGTATTTGGATTTGCCGCTGTGCCGCGATGAAGCCGCGTTAAGCAAAATGCTGCAACACGCCCTGCCGCTGACGGTTCGCCCGTATCGCCGCGACCGATTATTGGTCGAACGGGTGCGGCAAGCGCTGCGCAATCACCCCGCGCAAACGCACAATGCCGACGATTTGGCGGCGCTGCTGCACACCTCGGCACGCACGCTGCACCGCCAGTTGAAGGAGGAGGGCGCGAGTTTGCAAGCCTTGAAAAACCAAGTTCGCCACCAACGCGCCACCGAGTTATTGACGCGCACCAATCGCCCTATTAAACAAATCGCGCAGGAAGTGGGTTTTCAAAACGAAAAGAGTTTCAGGCGGGCTTTGAAGGGGTGGGAGGGGAAATAAACACCTCCCACACCACCGCATTCGCCCGCTCTTTTTTCCCCGCCACCTGAACGCCATTCCACACCGCCCGATGCCCTTTATCGGGAAAAGGGGCTTGGTAGGCAGGGGTTTGGGGGGGGACGGCATGGCGGTGGGGCATATCCTCCAACCGCACAACGGTAGCGGCCAATGGGGCGGCTAAATCGGCCGGAATATCCCAATCTTGCACCCATAGCGTGGTGTGCTGGGGTGATAAGTGCAGTGCCTTCGCCCATTCGTGCAAGAGGGTAAGGGGGTTGATGGTGTGCTTTTTGGGTTTATCGCTGCGCCCGAATCCGATCAAATCCGGCACGACAACCCGCCAACCCGCCTGCACCAACGGCGCAATCACCGCGCGAAATTGGTAGCCCCATCCCATGCGACCATGCACCGCCAGCAACACTTTTTGCACCGGATTGCCGTCACACGCATTCGATTCATCCCAATAATGCATCCGCAGACCCTCGACGTAGTGGTAACGCGAAGTCCAAGGGCATTCGGCGGCAAAAGGGGCGAAGCATTTATCGGGCGTGCGCAGTGCATCTTCCCGCAGCGGTTGGCGGGTTTGGGTTTGAAGCTGGCGCTTGGTTTGAAAGAACTGCTGCAATTCCGCGAGGTATTCTTCCACCACCACCACACGGCGAATACGGGCGTGCTGAATCGCTCCGCTGCACATGGGGCAGGGCGTGAGGGTGACGTAGAGATCGCAATCGTCTAGCCGGTAATTTTGCAGTGCCTTGCCTGCTGCCCGCAGTGCCACGATCTCGGCATGCGCGGTGGGGTCGTGGGTGGAGATGGGCGCGTTGTGTCCAGTCGCAATAATCTGCCCGTCTTTGACCACGACCGCGCCGACTGGCACTTCACCCGCACGCGCTGCGGCTTCGGCCTGCGCAATGGCGGCCTGTATGAATTCACTTATCGGCATCCGGTTCAGGGCGTGGCGGAGGCTGCATCGCCCCTTCCACTGCTTGCTTGTATTGTTGCTGCATCTGCTGGCTTTGCTGCTGCACATTGGCCGCCGGATTCACCGTGGGGGTGCTTGCCCCTGCCACTGCGGGGACGGTGGACACGGCTGGCACGGTCGGCATGGCGGTGCTGGTTTGCAATTGCTTTTGCACCACCAAACCCACAATCGCCAAGGTGACCAACAGCCCGACTATTCCAAAAATACCTCGCATACATCCATCCTTTCGTTAAACCTCTAACCACTCTTTACGCACCACGGCATTGTTACGCAAATCGGAGGGCGTGCCTTCAAAGACAATGCGCCCCTGCCCCATCACCAAACAACGCTGGGCGATTTCGAGGGCGATGGTGAGCTTTTGCTCGATCAACAACACCGCCACTCCGCGCTGGCGCAGTGCCTCCAGATACAGCGCGACTTGCGCCACGATTTGGGGGGCTAGTCCTTCGGTCGGTTCGTCAATCACGATGCAATCGGGGTCGCCCATGAGGGTGCGGCAAAGGGTCAGCATTTGTTGCTCGCCGCCCGACAGTACGCCAGCGGGGGTATGTTCACGTTCTTTTAAGCGGGGAAATAACTGGTACATATCGGAAAAATTCCAACGCCTGTTTTTTTTCCCTTTTTTTTGCCCCATCCATAAATTTTCTGCCACGGTTAATTGCGGGAACACATCGCGGTTTTCAGGAACATAACCCAATCCTAATTGCACCCGTTCAAATGGGGGGCAGCGGGTTATATTTTTTCCTTTCCAATACAACGCACCACTGGCTTCAACCATACCCATAATCGCTTTCGCGGTGGTGGATCGTCCCGAACCATTGCGCCCCAATAATGCCACGATTTCACCGGCTTCAATGGATAATCCCACACCATGCAATATCGGCGTTTTACCGTACCCTGCTTGCAGATTATGAATGTCTAGCAGTGGCAGAGGGGACGTATTCATGGTGCAAAATCTCCTAAATACGCTGCTTGCACTTGGGGATTCGCGCGAATGGCAGCGGGGGTATCAAAGGCGATTAACGCACCGTATACCAGCACGGCAATTTTATCCGCCAATCCAAAAACCACATTCATATCGTGTTCCACCAATAATAAGGTTTTATGAAGCGTAAGATTTTTAATTAACTCCAAAAAGCGCAGAGTTTCGCTTTGACTCATGCCGGCGGTGGGTTCATCCAATAAAATAACCGACGCTCCGCTGCCGATGGTAATGCCTATTTCTAAGGTACGTTGTTCGGCATAACTCAAATGCGCCGCCATGACATCCCGCCGCGCTTCTAATTGCAGTAAGTGCAATAATTCTTCGGTACGGCGATTTACATCGTGTAATTGGTGCAAAAATTTCCAAAACGTGTAACGAATCCCCAAACTACCCAGCACGCTGCAACGGATATTATTAAAAACGCTTAATTGTGGAAATAATTGGCTGATTTGAAAACTACGCGATAAGCCCATGCGGTTAATGGTATAAGGCTTTTCCCCGACGATGGATTGCCCCTTCAACACAATAGAACCGGATGTAGGGCGCATTTTGCCGCTGATTAAATGAAACAGTGTGGATTTTCCCGCACCGTTGGGGCCAATAATGGCGATACGCTCACCCGCTTGAACGGTTAAATTCACACCGCGAATCACCTCAGTTTTACCAAACTGATGGTGTAAATTGCGAATTTCCAATACCTTTTCCATTATTTTTTAATATTTAT